>NZ_DOED01000016.1:0-202181 GCF_003524185.1 Culturomica sp. | reverse complement strand
TCAAAAATCGTAAATTACACAATGAGTCCGTCCCAGTGTGTAATTTTCACCTACCTGTTTCTCAATTTAAAATCTAAAATCTAAAATCATAAACTACCTCTTCGAAACCCTTCTACATATCAGCATTCACCCCAATCGTAAATCAAAAATCGTAAATTACACAATGAGTCCGTCCCAATGTGTAATTTTTCACCTACCTGTTTCTCAATTTAAAATCTAAAATCTAAAATTTAAAATCATAAACCACCTCTTCGAAACCCTTCTACATATCAGCATTCACCCCAATCGTAAATCGTAAATCAAAAATCGTAAATTACACAACAAGTCCGTACCAGTGTGTAATTTTTCACCGATCTTTTTCTCAATTTAAAATCTAAAATCTAAAATTTAAAATTAATTTACCTATCTTGCACCTTATTAATTTAAAATAGAAAAAATCATGATAAAATCATTTACACTTACCTTGGGAGTACTTGTTTTATTCTCTTTATTTCCTGTTTCTGCTCAACAGTCAGCCCCCCGTTCCGGGTATAAATTTAAAGAGATTAAAGACATTCCCGTCACTTCCGTTAAAAACCAGGCGAATACCGGTACTTGTTGGTGTTTCGCTACAATCTCTTTTTTGGAAGCAGAATTACTACGGCAACACAATAAAACCTATGATCTGTCTGAAATGTTTGTCGTACGGAATGCTTACTTTGAAAAAGGGATGCGTTATTTCCGTTTTCAAGGAACCACGAATTTCAGTCAGGGCGGACAAGCACACGACGTTATCGATATGATAAGTAAATACGGTATCGTTCCGGAACAGGAATATCCAGGTCTTCAATACGGTACAACCAATCACTCACACGGGGAATTTGTGAATGGCCTAAGCGGATATATCCAGGGAATCAATAAAAGCCGGGGAATCACGACAGCCTGGCCCAATGCATTTATGGCAATCATTGAAACCTATCTGGGAAAAGCTCCGGAAACATTTACTTACGAAGGTAAAAAATACACACCGGAATCTTTTGCCAAAGAAATCGGTATTCAGCCGGAAGATTATATCGAACTGACCTCATACCAGGCTTATCCGTTTTATCAGCAAGTGGAACTGGAAATTCCGGATAACTGGTTACACGCCCGTTATTACAACGTTCCGCTTGACGATTTGATGGCGATTATGAATAATGCTTTGAAAAACGGGTATACTATTGCCTGGGACGGAGACGTCAGCGAAAAAGGATTCAGCCACAGCAATGGTCTGGCTATTCTACCGACCAGCCAGCCGGAAAATATGAGTAGCAGTGACCGGGCTCGTTTTGAAAAACTGCCGGCAGCAGATAAAAGCAATCTCTACTCATTTGTTTCTCCCGTACCTGAAATACAAGTAAATGACAATAACCGTCAGGAAACTTTTGACAAGCGCGAAACAACCGACGATCACCTGATGCACCTGACAGGTTTGCTGGAAGATCAGAACGGTACTCTTTATTATAAAACTAAAAATTCATGGGGAACAGACAGAAATCCGTTTGAAGGCTATCTTTATATGTCAGAACCCTACGTACGTATGAAAACAACCGCAATTCTGGTTCATAAAAATGCAATTCCTCAAGCTATAAAAGAAAAATTGGGAATCAAAAATTGATAGAAAAATAAAAGATAAAAAACCGGATGCCTTTTTCAAGACTTCCGGTTTTTCATTTTATACTGAAATTCGATATATTACATGTAAACCATTACTGGTCATTCATTGAAATCAGAAATTCTTCGTTAGACTTGGTTTTTTCCAAACGATCTTTTACAAATTCCATTGCTTCGATTGAATTCATATCCGTCAGATAATTTCTCAAGATCCAAATCCGGTTAAGCACTTTGGCATCCAACAATAAATCTTCACGCCGTGTACTGGAAGCAGTAATATCCACAGCCGGATAAATGCGCTTGTTCGACAATTTACGATCGAGTTGTAATTCCATATTACCCGTTCCTTTGAACTCTTCGAATATTACATCATCCATTTTAGAACCGGTTTCCGTAAGTGCCGTGGCCAAAATAGTCAATGAACCACCGTCTTCAATATTACGGGCCGCTCCGAAGAAACGTTTCGGTTTATGTAAAGCATTGGCATCCACACCACCCGAAAGTACTTTTCCGGAAGCCGGAGAAACGGTGTTATAAGCACGGGCTAAACGGGTAATCGAATCAAGTAAAATAACGACGTCATGTCCGCATTCTACCATACGTTTAGCCTTTTCCAGCACAATATTAGCCACCTTTACGTGCCGTTCTGCCGGTTCGTCAAAAGTAGAAGAAATCACTTCAGCATTGACACTACGTGCCATATCTGTCACCTCTTCCGGCCGTTCATCTATCAATAAAATAATCAAATATACTTCAGGATGGTTTGCAGCAATTGCATTTGCAATTTCCTTCAACAAAACCGTCTTACCGGTTTTCGGCTGAGCAACGATCAACCCCCGCTGCCCTTTTCCGATGGGTGCAAACATATCTACAACGCGGGTAGAAATAGTCGCACGTCCATTACCCGTTATATTGAATTTCTCATTGGGGAAAAGAGGCGTCAAATGATCGAAAGGTATGCGGTCACGTACAGCTTCCGGAGACTTACCGTTTATTTTTTCCACTTTAATCAACGGGAAATACTTCTCACCTTCCTTAGGAGGACGAACGGTACCTTCAACTGTATCTCCCGTCTGTAAACCGAACAATTTAATCTGACTTTGAGATACATAAATATCATCCGGAGAATTCAGGTAATTGTAATCAGAAGAACGCAAAAAACCGTATCCGTCAGGCATAATTTCCAAAACACCTGAATTGCAGATAATTCCTTCAAATTCATAATATTTATCCCGTTTGTCAAATTTCATCTTTCCGCTTCCGGAATAAGTATTTCCGTTCGGATTACCGGTTTCTCTCTTCTCCTCATACCGATCTTCTGCAACAACCGGCTGATCCGGCTGTACAGACGGCATTTCTTCTACCTCCGGCTGATATTCGTAATTATCCCTGGTATAATCTTCCTCCTGCTCTACGACTCCAAAATCCAAATCTTTCTCTAAAACATCCCGATGCTGAATATGTACATTTTTCTCCCGCTTCTGACGATCCTGAAATTTAGGACGGTTAAACTCTTTCCGCTCCGATGCTTTTCCGGTATTTTTTTTAGTACCATCCTCACTTTCCTGCACCACAATTTCCTTCCTGACATCCTGTTTTACTTCCTCTTTCCGGTTCTCTTCCCGGCTGCTATTGTCCCGCTTATTCTCTTCAAGCGGTTTGTCTTCCCGTTTATTGTCTTCCCGTTTTGCAAATTTTTGGACACCTCCTTTGGAGTCACCGACTTTTTCTGCACCGGAACGCACAACACGTACTCTGGGCTTACGTTCTTTCCGCCTATCGTCCTCCGGTTGTCCCGGATTAATTTCTGCAACAACCGGACGGATTTCTGCAGCAGCGACAGCTTGCTGATCTAAAATTTTATATATAAGTTCTTGTTTCTTATAAGCTTCGATGCGCTTGATATTTAAATCTTTTGCAATTTGCCGCAACTCTGTCAGCAATTTGTCATTCAACTCTAAAATGTCGTACATATAACGATGATAATGGATTTTTGATTTGTAGAAATATCATCCGGCAAGAACCGAATGGAAATGAATATGGTGCAAATTTACGAATAAATATTTTTACAACAAAATGGTTAATATTAAATTTAAATATTAAAGGTTATTCAAAAGCGAAATTTTACCGTTATCTACTAACTTCACAATCAATTCCCCAAATAACGTATTCGCCCAGGCAAACCAGGAACGTGAAAATTTCTCCGGCTTATTCATATGGAATGACTCGTGCATAAAACCCGTCCCGGCATCTGTATCCCGAAGAGTTCTGATACATTTCCGGATTTCCCCGTCGTCTGTAGACGTCATCGCCTTCATAATAATACTCATCGGCCATATCATATCGTATCCGATATGGGGGCCTCCAATTCCTTCTGCTGCCGTACCTTTGAAAAAGAAAGGATTATCATTACTCCAAACCATCCTGCGTGTATTCTGATATACCGGATCTTTTACAGATATCGTCCCCAAATAAGGCATTGCCAACAAACTGGGAACATTGGCATCGTCCATAAAATAATGATTCCCGAAACCATCTGTTTCATAAGCATACACTTTACCGTATTTCGGATGGGTAACAATAGCATACCGATTGATCGCCGTCTGCACCTCTGCCGCCAATGCCTTGCATTCCGCCGCCAAAGTAGAATTACCTGTTACCTTTTCCGCAATCTCCGCCATCTGCCGCAAAGAAGTTACCGCAAACAGATTGGAGGGTATCAGAAAGCCAAATGTCGTTGCATCGTCGGATGGACGGAAACAGGATACAATCAATCCTACCGGATTTACCGGATTACCCCAACCGTCATTATTTAAAGTATCCAATTGTCGTTCTGTCCGGCGTTGAAACTTATAAGGTCCTTTCTCTGTCTTGCGTTGTTGCTCTTTAAACGTTTGAATCACCAAACCCATTGCCCGGGTCCATTCTTTATCGAAGACAGAAGTATCTCCTGTAATTTTCCAATAATGATAAGCCAACCGTACCGGATAACATAGCGAATCTATTTCCCATTTCCGCTCATGTATATAAGGTTTCATTTCCGTTAAATCCGAAGCCCATTCACTTGATTCCGTACCATGAGTAAAAGCATTGGCATATCGATCCAGCAATATGCATTGCGTCTGCCTGTTGATAACTCCGGCTACCAGTAAACGCAATTGTTCATCATCCTTACATAATGGGAGATACGGCCATACCTGAGCACCGGAATCTCTCAACCACATCGCATTGATATCGCCGGTAATGACAAAAGTATCCGGTCGCCCGTCTCTCATTTTGAAATCAACCGTCGTATCCAAAGTATTCGGAAAACAATTCTCAAACATCCAGGCCAATTTAGGATCTTTCAACTGCTGCTTGGTATGAATGATCGTATCCTCTACCGCTTTTGAAATAAAATGCCGTTCTTCCAAAGCCGGACGTTTTGTCGTAAAACCGCTTCCAGCCTGCATTCCCCCTGCTATCCCCGAAGTCTCTTTACCCACCACATATTTTAAGGGTGTACCGGCAACTGCGGCAGCAGCAATAGCCAAGCCACTCTTTTTAATAAAATCTCTTCTTGTTACCATAATTATCCAGCTTGTTGATCCACGATTTGAGATCAAATTTATAAGAAATTTCTCCGTTTTCCGACGATACCGTCGAACTGTCATTCAGAACACCGGGGCAATTTACAATTTTTAATTTAAAATCAAAAATTCAAATCTGTATATAAGCTACAGATTTCAGATTTACGATTTTAGATCGTCCCCCTTTTGCTGTTATAGCATTCTGATTATACCCCTCAATCGTAAAATTTCTCAGCTTCTCATTTCAATTTACTCCGATCCAGGTAAATTACTTTCTTCGTTTCAAAAAATTCCTCTTTAAAAAAATCGGGTATATTATAAATCTTTACCGCCTGTTGATAGGCCTTCAATTCTTCCTCAAAATCTCCGCCCTTCAGATACAACAGCCCGTTAGCCAATTTATTACGGGACTCCGTATTGAATTTATTTTTCACCAATCCGACAAAGGCCGGAAATGCAGTTACCGCACGACTGACAATAAAATCAAATTTTTCTTTTACTTGTTCTACCCGGATTTGTTCGGCTTTTACATTTTCCAATCCCAATGCTTCAGCTACTCCTCGTACCACTTTTATCTTTTTACCGATAGAATCCACCAAATAAAAATGACTGTCCGGAAATAAAATAGCCAGCGGAATGCCCGGAAAACCGCCTCCCGTTCCGACATCCATAATATGAGTTCCCTTTTCAAAAGATAGCACTTTAGCTATAGCCAAAGAATGGAGGACATGGTGAATATACAATGAATCGATATCTTTCCTCGAAATTACATTTATTTTCTCATTCCATTCCCGGTATAGCTCACCTAAACCACCGAAAAGCTCTTTTTGTTCTTTTGTCAATTCAGGGAAATAATTTGCGATAAGTTCTGCTCCAATCATATATATATCTAATATGGAATTTTTATTCCTGCTTTTTCAAACTCTTCGTGTTATACAAAGGCATGATCAATAAACAAAACGCTCCGACAACAATATACAGAAGCGTCATTGTTCCATGCGTCAGCAAAGCAAATGTACGGCACATATTTTCAATTCCCGGAGTATGGGGCAAATACACCAACAAAGCGGCTATCACCATAGCGTGCCAGGAACCGATGCCGCCCTGAGCCGGCATAACCATTCCATAACTGCTCAACACAAAAATCGTCAAGGCTATCAGTGCACCTAAATCAGATGTAAATTCAAAACAGAAAAAGCAAACGTAAAACATCAGGTAATACATCAACCAGATAAAAAGCGAATAAAATACAAACAACCACTTGTGCTTCACACGCTTTACGGTTAACAATCCCTCCTTCATTCCCTGCCAAAAATTTCTCAACCGTTCGTGAAAAGAAGTTTTTCTCAAAAGCCGCCATACAATATACAATGCCAATACCAATCCCACCGCAAAAACAAAAAACCAGGAAGAATGAAAAAAAGAAACGATTTTTTCCTCCACTTCCCGGTTATCTTCTAAAAAAATTCCGATTTGCTTAAACTGAGTAAATACTACGACTAATGTCAATGCGACCAATATACCCAAATCGATAACCCGCTCCGCCACAACTGTTCCGAATAATTTCGAGAAAGGTACACGCTCGTATTTACTGACAACCCCACACCGGGTAAATTCGCCCATCCGGGGCAAAGCAATATTCGCCAGATAACCGATCATCACTCCCATAAAACTATTTGCCAAACGAATATTATATCCCATCGAACGAGTCAGCAATTGCCATCTCAATGCCCGGCAAAGATGACTTAAAAGCCCCATGCCGATAGCTACCCAAATCCAGGTATAATCGACATCCTCTTTCAATATTTTCTCCGCCTCGCTCCAGTTCTGGTTCCGATATACCAACCAAAATAAAAGGGAGGTGATCCCTAAAAAAACAAAAAACTTAACTATCCGTTTATAAACAAGAGGCATCGTGCTAATTTTGATTGCTGCAAAAGTATATAAATTAATGCTTATCGAACATAATTTTCAACCTATTTTATATAGTTTTTAAATCCGGATTTTCAATTTATGATTTTCGGCTATTCCCAAAGAAAATCATTATCCGTATTCCGGATTCTCTTTTTATACCCAAAATTGTTTTAAATTTTAGTACCTGATAAAGTGCTTGCCCATTCATTAATTTAAAATTTACAATCCAATATTTACAATTAAATTGTACTTTTGCATCATGAGTATTGTTAAAGCTAAAAAAAGTCTGGGACAGCATTTTCTGAAAGATCAGAATATTGCACGTAAAATTACTGACAGTCTGCTTCCGATGACAAGCGAAGTACTGGAAATAGGTCCGGGAATGGGTGTACTTACACGACATTTGTTCGCCGACAACCGTTTTTCTGTACGAGCAATCGACATCGATAGCGAATCGATCGAATATTTACATAACGAACTACCGGAACAACGGGAACGGATTTTATTCGGAGATTTTCTGAAAACCGACATCAGCCATTGGTACAACTCTCCTTTCTCTATTATCGGTAATCTTCCTTACAACATATCATCTCAGATTTTTTTCCGCATCATCGAAAATAAACACTTGGTGAAACAGGCGGTATGCATGATACAAAAAGAAGTCGCAGAAAGAATAGCCGCCTCTCATGGAAATAAAACGTATGGCATTTTAAGTGTTTTTTTACAAACATTCTACCGTATCGAATATCTCTTTACCGTCAGTGAAAATGTTTTCGATCCGCCGCCGAAAGTAAAATCCGCAGTCATACGTCTGACCCGTAACGAAAGGGAACAGTTACCCTGTAATGAAAAATTGTTTTTCAATATCGTTAAAACCGGATTCAACCAACGCCGTAAAACTTTACGCAACTCAATACGACAGATCACACCGGCAAACTTTACCTCGGACTATCTAAATCTACGTCCGGAACAGTTGAGTGTAGACGATTTCATTACACTCTGCCGGCAGATCGAAGAATTTAATGCCTGTCATACATCTTAAATTTCATTGCCATGCTTCAGTTTGAGCTTACCCACGAATTCCTGAGTCAAATCGAAGAGTTGATCGATGCCGGTAACAAAGAACAAGTTTCCGGGTTACTCAAAGATCTGCATCCGGCGGATGTTGCAGAAATTTTAGAAGAACTGGATAACGAACGGGCACAATTCGTCTTTTTACTACTGGATAACGAAAAAGGCAGCGATGTACTTGCAGAAATCGACGAAGAGGAACGCAATCGCTTTCTGGCTTCTTTTCCTCCTGAAATTATTGCCAAACGCTTCATCGACCATATGGAATCCGATGACGCTGCCGATGTTGTCGGGAGCCTCTCCGACGAGCAACAACACGAGGTATTATCCCATATGGACGACCTGGAACAAGCCGGAGATATTGTCGACTTGCTGCATTATGACGAAGATACTGCCGGAGGTTTGATGGCAAAAGAATTGGTGGTCGTCAATGAAAACTGGACCGTTCTCACCTGTCTGCGCGAATTGAGCCGTCAAGCTGAAAATATCGACGAAATTTACAACGTTTATGTCGTCGACGACGATAACAAACTAAAGGGACGTCTATCACTGAAAAAGATGATTCTTTCCCCGACCTCTGCCAAAATCAGTAATCTGTATTACGAAGACATTATATCTGTAAAAACCGATGAGCCGGCAGAATCCGTAGCCCGTATTATGCAGAAATACGACCTCGTAGCCATTCCGGTTGTCGATTCTCTGGGACGCCTGGCAGGACGGATTACAATCGACGACGTCGTCGATGTTATCCGCGAAGAGGCCGAGAGAGACTATCAGATGATGTCCGGTATCAGCCAGGACGTGGAGACATCAGACAGCATCTGGTCGCAAACCAAAGCCCGCTTGCCTTGGCTGATCATCGCCCTCTTTGGAGGAATGGTCTCTGCGTATATGATTTCCCGTTACGAAGCGGAAATAGCTCTTTTTCCGGTAACTGCCATGTTTATTCCCGTCATTACAGCTATGGGAGGAAATGTTGGCATTCAATCTTCAGCCATCGTAGTACAAGGATTAGCCTCAAACTCATTGAGCCTTAAAAACGGATTCCACAATATCATCAAAGAGATCGGCGGAGCACTGATCAATGCTACGATTTGCTCTTCCATTATTTTTCTCCTGACTCTTTGTTTCAATCTCAATTCATTGGCCATGCCGTTGACCGTTACCCTTTCCCTATTCATTGTTATCCTGTTTGCTTCGATCTTCGGAACAGCCTTTCCCCTATTGCTCAACAGATTAAATATTGATCCGGCCTTAGCAACAGGCCCTTTCATTACACTGACCAATGACATCATCGGCCTGAACATATACCTGCTTACAGGCAATGCTATTTTATCCTGTTTCTAACTTACGGGTTGAATAGTCCGGCCGGCCACCCTGATATAAGTCAGTAAAACAATATTCATAATCAAAGCATATACAATCGAAGGAATGGCTATAATTTCACTGTTAAATATAAAGGGACTGGTTGCGATAGCTATCCCCTGAGCGGCATTCTGCATACCGATTTCAATGACAATTGTACGCCTTTCTCTCCCCTGCAGGCGCATAAGCCAGGATAAGCCGCCCCCAACGGCCATAGCCGACAAAATAAGCATTCCGATACACACACCTAATTGTCCGATATGTACAAGAATCACCCGGTAATGCTGTACAAAAAATACTGTCGCCAATAAAAGAAGTGCCGGAAAAGCTATTTTATTCAACAAACGCCTTACTTTTTCTGCCCTTTCCGGAGCGTATCGTTTGTATAGTACCCCCAGAACAACCGGCAGTAAAGTCAAGACCAGATTCTGGATAATCAAACGCCCCACCGGCAAATGCATCCTAAAATCTTCCTGATTACCCACCAAATGAAACGCAAAAGCCATGATCACAGGAATCGTAAAAAGAGTAATCACACTGCTGAGAGCTGTAAGACTGACAGAAAGCGCTACATCTCCTTTCGCAATCATGGAAAACACATTGGACGAACTGCCCCCCGGAGAACAAGCAATCAGCACCAAGCCGACAAAAAAAAGAGCATCCAAACGGAAAAACAAGCCCAACCCTATTGCCAATAGAGGCAAAACCACAATCTGTCCGACAAGCCCGACAAACACCGGCCGGGGACGCTTATAAAAAAGAAGAAAATCCCTGATATTTAGTTCCAATCCCAGTTCGAACATCAAAAGGGTAAGAATCGGTAATACTATAAAAATCGTATTCATAATTCCAACTGAATCAATAAATCCTGTAACCTCATAAAGTTACAAATGCCATTTCATACAAATTCAAGGTCTGCAAAGATAAAGTAAAATAAATACCGACCATAAGAATTTTTAGATGATAAAGTTCACTTTTTACAAAAAACAACGTAAAATTGTAATTGTAGATTTTGGATTTACGATTTTAAACTGGGCTTGTCATTCCATGCTGCCAGAAAAGAAATATTGTAAATCAAAAAGTAATAAATGAACTGATAAAACTTATTATTATGGAACGAAATTTAAAAGAAGCCCTGAAACACAGACGCAGTTACTATGCGATAGAGGCTCAATCACCGATACCCGATGAAAAAATCGAGGAAATCGTCCGCTTTGTATTGGAAACGACTCCTTCTGCATTTAATTCACAATCGACACGTTTGGTGTTATTGTTGGGAGAACAACACAAAAAATTCTGGCAAATCGTAAAAGATACCTTACAAAAAATCATATCAGAACAGGCTTTTAAAGCTACTGAAAATAAAATTAACAACTCCTTTGCTTCCGGTTACGGTACCGTTCTGTTTTTTGAGGACGAAGCCATCGTTGAAGGATTACAAAAAGCTTTTCCCTTATATGAAAGCAAATTCCCGGAATGGTCGGAACACACATCGGCTATGCATCAGCTTGCCACATGGACCATGCTCGAAGATGCCGGATTCGGAGCATCATTGCAACATTACAATCCATTGATTGATACCGCCGTTATTGCTGAGTGGAAATTACCGGAACATTGGAAACTGATAGCACAAATGCCATTCGGAACACCTTTGCTTGTTCCTGATAAAAAAGAAATAAAACCGATCCACGACAGGCTGAAGATTTTCAAATAAGAGTTGCTCTGAAATAAAACGATACTACTCCTATCCCATAATTTTCGATCGGAAATTACATTTTTTCCTCCGATAAAGAAAACTATGGGATTTTTTTGTATTTTTATCCCGACTTTTCAAAAGAAAATTAGTTATGAAGTTTGTAATACTTGCGGCCTTTAAGGTGAGGTGACACAAAACACTTTTATTTATTACATACAGCTGCTTCGAAAGTTGTAGCATAACTAATTTTATTATAATCATGGATAATTGGAAAAAAAAGTTTGCCATCATCTGGGCAGGACAACTGTTCTCTATATTAAGTAGCGCTATCGTCGGCTATGCCGTCATTTTCTGGTTGAGCATAGAGACCCGTAGTGCTGAGGTCCTTGCGCTATCTGTCATGGCCAGCTTATTACCACAGGCTGTTTTAGGCCCGTTTGCAGGAGTATATGTAGACCGGTGGAAACGGAAAAGGACAATGATAGCTGCCGATATGTTTGTCGCTTTATGCTCTTTCATATTAGGATTACTGTTTTATTACGACATGGCGGAATTAGAATACATCTATCTGTTACTGGCTTTACGAAGCGTCGGAAATGCGTTTCACTCCCCTGCCATGCAAGCTGCCATACCTTTACTTGCTCCCGAATCCGAATTAATGCGTATAGCCGGCGTCAATCAGGCTATTCAGTCGGCCAGTAGCATTGCCGGACCGGCACTAGGTGCCATCCTGATCACCTCGTTCAACATGACGACAGTGATGCTCTGTGACGTTGCCGGAGCACTGATCGCCTGCACCGCCTTATTATTCGTATTTATTCCCGACCCGGCCCAAAAAGAGATAAAAGAAAAACCGAGTGTTATCCGGGAAATGAAAGAAGGTCTGCAAGAAGTGAGACGACACAAAGGCATTGCCTGGTTAATGGGAATCTCTGTTTTAGTCACTTTCTTTTTGATGCCTGTTGCTACCCTATTCCCTCTGATGACAGTCGTACACTTCGAAGGCAGTACATTCCAAATGAGCCTGATAGAAATGATATGGGGTGGTGGCACATTAACCGGAGGACTTATCTTAGGTATCTGGAAATTCAAAGTACGAAAAGTAATACTGATTAACATATCCTATCTGGTTCTGGGAGCCTATCTGATAGGCTCGGGGCTTTTACCCACCGGCGGTTTCACCCTGTTTGTTCTCCTTACAGTCATCGGAGGGCTGTCCGCTCCCTTTTACAGCAGTCCTTTTACAACATTGCTGCAAACCTACATTGCCCCTACGGCTTTAGGCCGGGTATTCTCTCTATTCGGAAGCCTGAGTTTGCTGCCGGCTGTCATCGGACTATTGGCTACCGGATTCATTGCCGATCATATTGGTATTACCCGTGCTTTTATATACGCAGGCACCATCATAACCCTGCTGGGAATATTTTCTTTCTCCGTCACATCAATCATGCAATTGGAGAAAAAGAAACGCCATACAAATACTAAAATATAAACTAAAGTTATATGCAATTACATCTTGTTTACTTTTCACCGACACATACGAGCCGTACTATCGGACGTTCGATAGCCCTGGGATGCAATACGGACAATATCACCGAAACCGATTTAACTTACCGGCCCCCCGGCCAACCGATAGTAATACAGGCAGATATAGCCATCGTCGCCGTTCCGGTATACGGGGGACGTGTTGCAGAAACGGCAATGGAGCGTCTGCAATGGATAAAAGGGCAACAGACACCCGTTATTCCGGTAGTCGTATACGGCAACCGGGATTATGAAGATGCCTTGCTGGAACTGACGGACCATTTGAAAAATACAGGGTTCTGTCCGCTGGCAGCAGCAGCCTTTATCGGCGAACATTCCTACAGCCGGACGGATATGCCGATTGCAGGCGGACGACCGGATGCTGCCGACCAAACCGCAGCAATAACATTCGGGTGCAAAGCCGTTGAAAAATGGAATGCAGCAAAACAAAAAACAGTATTTCCAGAACCGCATATTCCGGGAAATTATCCGTATAAAATAAAAGGTCCGAAAACTCCGGCAGCCCCCGTCACCTCTTCCGAAAAATGTATCCAATGCGGTATATGTTCGGAAGTATGCCCGACCGAAGCCATATCCGGAACAATTCCCGTAAGCGACCCGGCCCTTTGCATCAAATGTTGTGCCTGTGTAAAAGAATGTCCGGCCGAAGCCCGGATATTCAATACCCCTTACACAGCTATGCTATTCGAAAAATGCAGCGCCCGGAAAGAACCTGAAACGTGGTTTTGAAATCGTCATCTATAAACTTCATACGTAATATGCACAAATAGATTTACCGTTAAAATAAAACAGTCGAAATTACCCTTTTGTGTAGTAGCTATCTTGTTCTAATGTCCTACTTTTACATTGTCTATCAAAAATATATATTATGGAAGAAAGATATTGTAGAAATCGTATTTACGTTAAGGAATCAGAACAAGAAGCTATAAAGAAATACAGGATTCTGCTAGGAGGTGCAGGCATAGGCAGTATAATCGCAGAATGTGCTTTGAGATTTGGTTTTGAGAATATCACAATAGTGGACGGTGACAAGGTTGAATTAAGCAATTTAAATCGTCAAAACTATGAAGAATCGGATCTCGGTCACTATAAGGCAGAAAGATTAGCTCATCGGCTGTTACGTATAAACCCGGAAGCTAAAATAGATTTTCATACCTGTTATATAAATAAAGACAATGTAGAAGAATTAATAAAAGGACATGATGTAGCTATCAATGCTTTGGATTTTAAATCCGATATCCCTTTTATCTTTGATAAGTTATGCCAGAAATCCGATATCCCTGTATTACATCCCTATAATTTCGGTTGGGCCGGTTTTCTTACCGTAGTAAAGCCAAAGGGATTTAAATTATCCCTATTGTCGCATACGCCTGAAGGTTTTGAAGTGAAGATGGCTCAATATGTTTCCAAATACAGTTCCTTTTGGAATATTTCGAGGCCCTGGCTCGATCAGGTGATAGACACGTTCAAAAAAGAAAAGGGTGTTCGACCGGCTCCCCAGCTATCTATCGGCTCCTGGATTGCTGCAGGATTTTGTGTAAATGTGATGTACAATCTGGCAACAGAAAAGGAAGTAAAAACTTTTCCCAAATTCTACTTATCATCCATCTATTGCGACAATAATTAAATTACAGCAGTTTATAATTGGTTGCAAAAGACAATGCCTCGGTTATATTTTTTACATTTAGTCTTTCAAAAAGTCTTCTTTTATAGAATTTAACCGTATCTATGGCAATACATAGTTTATCAGAAATCTCATTCATGGTATACCCCCTTGCAGATAGGGAAAGTATATCCTTTTCCCTGTCGGACAGTTCCAATCCCTCATTTATATTCCAGCGATGTCCCTCTAAAGAATATTCCCAAAACTCGGTTTGTCCTTGTTTACGTATCTCTATATGACCGGGAGATTCATGTGCCGATAAGGATACAAAACAAGCCGCCAACCATATTTTCCCGTCATCCGTTAAAATAACAGGAGTCAGTTTATGATTGATCAATGTTGCTTTTCGTCCGGAAATAATATGAAAATCATAAGATATGCTATAAGACAACCTCTCTTCTAAATCCAGCTTATCAAAAAAATTGAACCCTGCTTTATTCAGCTCCATCAGCATGGATTGTTCTTTTTCCGGAACATGTTGTATGTAAAACAAATAGCCCATATCCCGGACTTCTTCCGAAGTATGGCCACATAAAAACAACGGATTATCGGAAACATACAAAAAATTCTTTTTATAATAATCGATAATATAAAGACTCTGATAGGTTGTCCGGGATATCGCATCAAATACTTTTGATAATGATTTTACACGTTCATATTCCTCCTCGGATATATTATGTATAAGATTCGTGGCTGTAAAATAATCTTCTATCGTCATTGAATATATTTAAATATTTATCAATTGTAAATATATATTATTTATGTAAAATCTACAAACAATTAATACACAAAAGTGTAGAAATGCCGTTCACATCTTCTCAAATACACTTTTGTGTAACATGCTTTATTCACCGAAAAATAATTTTGACATATCAAAATAAAAATGATATGAAACGATTAATTATTACAAACGGTGATTACAACATTTATCAAGTCGATAAAAACTATTTGTACGCTATTGCCAAATTTGTCGTTCTTGAAAATTATAAACATCATACAAATGATGTTTGTTCGAAAAATACAGAAGAGGATATATTGAAGGTATATAAAGAAGAATTACAATTTTCCTCCGTTGCTTATCTATTCATTGCTGAAAATCACCGAGGCAAACTGATCGGGTGTATCCGGGTAATGAAATGGGATAAAATAACCCGCCTCCCCATTCATAAAATATTTAATATAAATCTACAAAAATGCATTCCTTGTAGTGAAGCAAAATCATTCTGGCATATCGGACGATTTGCAATAGATTCGCTGAATAGCAGGTCTTCCATCCTATTATTCAAACAACTCATGATATGTGCCGTACACCAGATCATTTGTGATACCCACGGTTGTATGATCGCAGAGACAGATAGTAAGCTATTACGCATACTGCAATTATTAGGCATTCAAACTCACACCCTGGGGCCGGGCGTCATTTACCTGGGTTCTGAAACGATCCCGCTATATGCTACAAAGTTTGGTCTGAGTAAATTTTACAATTCTCACCGTCATCTATTATGTAATCTTAATATTTCACACAATGTGCAATTAGAAACGGCTTAACCGACTACACAAAAGTGTAGAAATCACAGAACAACATACCGTTTTACACTTTTGTGTAATTCACAAGTCAACAGTATTTAGAACTTTGCATACAGGAACCCTTTAAAACACATTACGATGAAAGCCACAGGATTACTTTTCTTGATCATGATCAGCTCAAACATCCTATTTGCACAGCAAATAACAGGTAAAATTGTAGACGAGCATAACAATCCTCTTGAGTTTGCCAATATCGTCCTTTTAAGTTTACCGGATTCCACTTTTATCACAGGAACAGTGAGTGATGTGAACGGACATTTTTATATAAAAGAGAAAATAACGGCCGACGCCTGCCTCCGGATCACCCTTATCGGTTATACCACGAAAATAATACCGGCTGAATCAAACCGTGTTATTACTCTGAAACCACAGGCATTTATGTTGAATGATGTCGTAATCAGGGCTGAAAGAATAAAAAGAAACCCCAATGGCTATGTTGTAAACTTAAAAAACGACCGTTCTGTCAAGGGGAAAAAAACAGATGAGTTATTGACACAATTACCGGGTATAACAAGCGAAGACGGCTCTTTGAAAATTTTATTCCAATCGGCAAGTGCCATCTACCTGAATGGAGTAAAAATAAAAAATGAACAGGAATTACAGGCCATACCCGCTGACTACCTCGAATCGGTAGAAGTCAATTATATGGCCGGTAGTGATGAAATGGCCAGTGCACAGGGGGGAATTATCCGTATTAAACTAAAAAAAGAAAATGAAGGGGGATATTCGGGAAATTTATTTGCAGAGATTCAGGAAATGCCGGAATACGGACATACGGGCGAAAATATTTCAAACGTATTCAGCTATCAGTATAAAAAATTAAACGTTTACAATGTGATATCGTTCCGCCATAATCAGGCTATAGGCGATACCGAAAACAACCGTTGGTTCAAAGAAAGCGAATCCCTTATCTCTTCGAAAGAGAAATACAGAAACTGGTATAAATATTTCTATGACCGGTTAAGCCTGACTTATGATATAAAGGCGAATCATACCTTGGGTATATCGTTCTTTTATGCGAATAATAATGAAAATCCGACCCGCATTTCAGACACGAAAATTACAGAAAACGAACAAATCGCTGAACAACATTCCGTAACCCGTTCTCCCTACCGATATAATATGTATCAGGGTACATTCAATTACAACTGGACCATCGGCAAAAAAGGAACTGCTTTTTCACTGACAGCCGATTATCTACGGAATAACGAGCGTCAGACACTGACATCCCAACTGACCGAGCCGACAATAGTAACAGACGGAGACAGCCGCTCCCGGCAAAATACAGACATGTTTCGTATTAAGCCGGCATTTGTCCTGCCTTTTAATAAAAACTCAAAACTCATTGCAGGAGTCGACTACCAATACATCCGGACAAAATTACATTTGACGGATCATATACATACCGACCAAAACGAACACTCTACAATGTATGGTTATGTACCTGCCATATTCAGCAGTTTTTCAGGGCGGAAAAAAGCACTGCAATATGAAGTAGGCTTGAGGGTACAACAAAATAAAATGAAATATGTGGCAGAAGAAACCGGTACTTCTACCCAAAACAGCAATTGGGGAGTTTTCCCTTCCGCAAGTCTGATGTATATGCTAAACGGGAAAAAAGGACATCTTATTAATTTACAATATAAACGAATGATGGATGATATCCCCTATAGCTTAATAAGTCCTTATAAACTTTATGAATCCCCCAATTTTTATACAAGGGGAAATCCGGATCTGATTTCACCAACCAGCCATCAGGTAATGGGAATGATGGTATTATTCAATAAAATTTCTCTGATGGGCGGTTATATCTATTATAAAGATCAGATTTATTATGCAACGGAAGTCGATCCCGATAGCCCCAATGTTAGCTATAGCATACCCCGGAACGGAGACCATCAATCTTTGAAACTATTTGGCTTAGAAGGACGTTTTCAACTTTTCAAATGGTGGAAAATCAAAGCAATAGCCAGACTTGTTTTACATTCTGCCGAATCGGCTACTTTTTCAGTCCATAATCAGGACAAATACTATTTCGCATTGAATAATACCTTTGAATTCACGCCTTCATTCGGAGCAGGTATCAATTGCTTTTATGAACCCGATTATCACTATATGGACAGAATTTATAAGCAGGTGTGTGACGTCAGCGGAAATATATACAAAAGATTCTTTGATAATAAACTTGAAATACAATTCCGTTTCAAACCTTACCGGAAAGGGCGGATACTGCTGACCGACACCCCGGAATACGAATCGCGTGCGATCAATAACACCAAAGAAGAATATATCAGATTCTCTCTTACGTATTTCTTCAAAGGAGGTAAAAAAGTGAATGTCAAACGGACAGAAAGTATTCAGAGTTACGAAAAAATAGAAGATACTAAATAAAGGAGGAAGTCGAAAATCCATAAAAGAGTAGACAATAAACAAATAATGTGCGATATGGAAAAGAAAGCTTTAATTATTGCGCCTTTAACAAAAGATGAAAAAGAACAATTAAAAGGTGGTTTTACAAGTGTATCCAGAACTGACGAATCAACTGCAATTAGTAATGGCAATTGCTCAAGTTCGGATGGATGGTTTAACGACAACTGTGGTTGCTCAAATTGTACCTCACAAGAAACCAAACCGACGGAAGAAATTAAAAAACCGTAAAACCGAAGTTTAACTTACGTAGAGGAGCTTATAACTCCTCTACTAAAATTATTCAATTATGAACTGGAGTCGTTATAATTTTATAAGTCAAAAAGACGATCATACATATATATTGTATAATTATGTAGACGATTCGATCATCTTTTTGTGTAAAGAACTTTTGGACATAGTCGATAAAAATATTCACCACGTAGATAAACTTGCGGCTATTCATCCTGACTTATACCGGGAATTGAGTAATAAAGGATTTATTATCGATGACAATATCGACGAGAAAGATTTTGTCATGAAAAAGATTACCGACAAACTAAATGCTTCAACCACATTTAAACTGATCATTAATCCGACACTAAACTGTAATCTGAGATGTTGGTATTGTTATGAATCCCATATTGCTGACAGCTATATGAATGACGAAACAAAAAATGCTGTCCTTAAACTCGTAAGCAAAAAATTAAGCGATCCCAAAGTCGAAGTCATGGATTTATCCTTCTTTGGAGGAGAGCCTTTACTCAGAGCTCAAAAAATCGCATTGCCTTTGATATATAAAATAAAAGAAATTTGCGATTTGCACAACAAAAAGTTCAGAGTTCATTTTACCTCAAATGCAGTTTTACTCAATACTTCGATAATCGAAGCATTATCGGCAGTTACCCAGGACATTTCTTTTCAGATTCCATTTGACGGAGGCAAAATAAAACATAACGAGGTGAAAAAAACGCGCAATGCACAAGGAACGTATGACAAAATACTGACCAACGTATTGAATGCGCTGAAAAAAGGATTTAAAATCAATATCCGTTGTAATTACAATTTAACCAATATCGATTCTTTTGAAGAACTGATTCTTGATATAGACAGACTGGCTTCTGACTACAAAAAACAAATTACAGTTTCTTTACAAAAGATATGGCAAACCTCCTATTCGGAAACACTGAGAGACAAAACAGAACGTATAAAACAGCTCATAAAGGAAAAAGAATTTCATTGTAACCTGATAGGAAAAGGTACAATTTCTACTTACTGTTATGCTGATTATGACAATACTGTTGTCGTAAATTACAATGGCGACATTTTTAAATGTACGGCAAGAGACTTTAAAAGTGAGTTAAGGGATGGCGTTTTAACAGCAAACGGCACCATTTGTTTTACTGATAATTACAAAAAACGTATCAATAGCAGATTTAATGCCGATTGTAAAAACTGCCCCATACTTCCTATTTGTACAATATGTTCTCAAAAGAAAATCGAATCCAGGCATATATCCGGATGCCCGTTAAATATTCCTTTGGAAGATAAAAAACAGCAAATTCAATCCCGTTTAAAAGCTTTGTGCAGTGAATACAGCTGATCCGGTCTGAAGTAAGTTGGTTTGTAAATAATCTATTTATGGCTGAATTTCCTTTCTACAAACAGCATGATGCCATGCAGTGCGGCATAACTTGTCTACGAATGGTCTGTAAATATTTTGGTAAGGAATTTTCTTCTGACAGACTTTCCGGGATTTGTTTTGCAACCAATGAGGGCGTATCTATTCTCGGTATTAGTGAAGCTGCGGAAAAGATAGGCCTTCATACGCTTTGTGGAAAATTTAAGGTCGAACAACTTACAGAAATTTCTCTTCCATGCATCTTACACTGGAATCAAAACCATTTCGTCGTACTATACAAAATAAAAAAGAAAAAATGGTTCTATATTGCCGATCCCGCTCAGGGGTTAATAAAATATTCGCTTAAAGAATTTTGTTCGCATTGGCTTAGTACCAAACTATCCGGCGAAGAAATAGGTATCGCTATACTTATGCAAACAACCCCTGTCTTTTATGAATATAAAAATGAAGACAGGACGAAAAAACGTTCATTTAAATTCCTTTTTGGATATATTAAACAATATCGTAAATATTTCGGACAAATTATCCTCGGCTTATTGATCGGGAGTCTTTTACAGTTGGCCTTCCCTTTTCTGACTCAAGCAATTGTAGATGTCGGCATTATTCATCAAAATATCAGCTTCATTTATCTTATACTTCTTGCACAATTAATGTTAATCTTCAGCAGAACATTTGTGGACTTCATCCGTCGATGGATTCTTTTGCATATCAGTATGAGAATCAATATATCACTCGTCTCAGATTTTTTTATTAAATTACTCAAACTTCCGATGTCCTTTTTCGACACGAAACTGATGGGTGATCTTATGCAGCGTATGAATGATCATAACCGAGTGGAGAAATTCCTTACAAATCAGATATTAAATGTGATGTTTTCCTTACTCGGTTTTATCATTTTCGGCATTGTCTTACTCTGTTACAACAAAGTTATTTTTTTAGTTTTTCTTGCAGGAAGTATTATTTACGGATTGTGGATCGCAGCTTTTCTGAAAAAAAGGAAACGACTCGATTATTTATTCTTCGAAAAACAAGCAACGAATAATAACAGAACCTATGAATTTATCACCTCCATGCAGGAAATCAAATTACAAGATTGCGAACAACGACGCCGTTGGGAATGGGAAGATGTACAGGCTGAACTTTTTCAGGTCAACATGAAGTTAATAAAACTCCAACAAACACAGGAAGCCGGCAGTATCTTTATTAATGAAATCAAAAATATAGTCATTACCGTACTTGCAGCAACAGCTGTTATTAAAGGGCAAATGACATTAGGTATGATGTTAGCTGTTCAATATATCATAGGCCAACTGAATTCACCCGTCGAGCAATTAATGCAATTTTTATATTCCATTCAGGATGTAAAAATCAGCCTGGAAAGAATCAATGAAATTCATCAAATGGAAAATGAGGATACAAATGCAAATCATATACAGCATTTTAATAATATCGACCAGAATCTCTATTTCCACAAAGTTGATTTTAAGTATGATCCACACAAATCGAAAAAAATACTCGACAATATCCACGTTTCCATCCCGAAAGGAAAAGTCACGGCCATAGTCGGAACCAGCGGAAGCGGAAAAACAACAATGATTAAATTATTACTCGGTTATTATAAAGTTCAAAAAGGTTGTATTACGATCGGACAAACCAACATCAATAAATGTAACCTGAAATCATGGAGACGAAAATGCGGAGTGGTAATGCAAGACGGAATTATTTTTTCTGAGTCTATTGCAAGAAATATTGCAGTGGATGATTCTGACATAGATAAAGAAAAATTATTAAAAGCCGCTGAAATAGCAAATATCAAGGACTATGTCATGAACCTGCCGTTGAAATTTAATACGGTCATCGGACGCGACGGTATCGGACTTAGTCAGGGCCAGAAACAAAGAATTCTTATTGCAAGAGCCGTCTATAAAAATCCGGAATATATATTTCTGGATGAAGCTACAAATGCATTGGATGCAAATAATGAAAAGGTAATTGTTGAAAATCTGAATGAATTTTACAAAGGTAAAACCGTAATAGTTGTAGCTCACAGACTCAGTACAGTCAAAAATGCCGATCAAATTATCGTAATCGATAATGGCAAAATCGTAGAAACAGGTAATCATATTTCTCTTATCCAAAATAAAGGTGCGTATTATAATCTCGTTAAAAACCAATTGGAATTAGGAAACTAAGCAAAGGAAATTAAAACATGGAAGAACATGATAATATAGGACTCAGAAGCGAGAAAGTAAGGAATGTCATTAGTAAGATTCCCCCTTTTATCATCCGGAGTGGAATAACCGTAATAACAATTCTGATATGCGGAATAATGGCTGTTGCCTGGTTTGTTCCTTATCCTGAAAGTGTAAATGTCAAAGCGGAAAATTTTATAAAAAAATCCGATACAACATGGGAATCCACTCTTTATATTCCTTACAGATATATAAGCCTGATAAAAAATGATATGCCCGTTCAAATAGAAATCGAAGGCTATAATGCAAGAGAATATGGCTATCTAAAAGGAAAAGTACAACTCATTGATAAAAAACCCATCAAAAAAAACGGAGAAAATTTCTTTATTTCAAAAATCACCTTTCACAACGATAAAGTAACTTTATACGAACATTTAAATGGACAAGCTTTCATCCTTATAAAAAACGACAATCTTTTAAAACGAATCATCATCAGGTAACTTAGAAAGCTTCACCTTGGGCCGAAAACAAATAAAACGAGGGTGTCATGTGATTGACGCCCTCGTTCAGACATAACAAAGTCCTGTATTTTATTTCAAACCGCTTCTTTCAAGCAAAGCATCTACCGTCGGCTTTTGACCGCGGAAACGTACATAAAGCGTCATAGGATGCTCAGATCCCCCTTTCTCCAGAATATTCTTACGGAATGCTTCCGCCGTTGCGGCATCGAAAATACCGTTTTTCTTAAATACCGAAAAAGCATCTGCATCCAATACCTCAGCCCATTTATAACTATAATATCCGGCAGCATATCCACCTCCGAAAATATGCCCGAAAGCCGTTGAAAAACAAGTTCCTTCCACATCCGGGAAAATTTCTGTCGGCTGCATGGCCTTTCTCTCGAAATCCACGATAGAATCAGTTACAGGGGCCGTAATTGTATGCCATGCCATATCTACCATACCGAAGCTCAATTGCCGGTCACTCAAATATCCGCTCAGGAAATTGGCTGATTTGCGGATCTTTTCAATGTATTCCTGCGGAATTTTTTCACCCGTCTCATAATGTACCGCCCATTTATCCAACCATTCTTTTTCCAAAGCCCAGTTTTCCATAATTTGAGAAGGAAGTTCCACAAAATCCCGGTAAACATTGGTTCCGCCGGTTCCGTTATAGGTATTGCGGGACAACATACCATGCAAAGAATGTCCGAACTCATGCAATAAAGTCGTTACCTCGTCAAAAGTCAGCAATGAAGGTTTAGTCGCCGTAGGTTTACTGAAATTCATAACCAGCGAAACCTGTGGACGTACATCCTTTCCATCCCGGACGTGCTGTGACAAAAATTCCGTCATCCATGCCCCGCCACTTTTGCTGGCACGAGGGAAAAAATCAGTATACAGTACAGATAAAAACGAACCGTCACGGTCATACACTTCAAAAGTCTGCACATCTTCATGATATTTAGGAATATTATTTACCTCCTTAAATGTCAGGCCGTAAAGCGTATTTGCCAAATCGAAAACGCCTCTCTGAACATTCTCCAGTTTAAAATAAGGCTTTAACATCTCGTCATCGAGCGCATATTTCTCCTGTTTCAATTTATTGGAATAATAAGCCCAATCCCAACGTTGTAATTTCCCGGTAAAACCGTTTTTACGGGCAAATTCCTCCACCTCTTTCTTCTCTTTCAAAGCCTGGGAATGAGAAGCCTCTAAAAGTTGCTGTAAAAATGTATTTACTTCAGCAGGAGAAGAAGCCATCCGGTTAGTCAAGGCATAATCGGCATAGGTCGGATACCCCATAATCTTCGCTTTTTCAAGTTGTAAAGCGGTAATCTGACGGATAATCTCTCCATTGTTACGATCATTGGCCCGGTTACAACGGGAATTATAAGCCCGGTACATTTTTTCCCGCAAATCCCGGTTATCGGCATATTTGAGGAAAGGACCGTAACTGGGAGCATGCAAGGTAAACAGCCAACCTTCTTTTCCCTTTTCCTTGGCTGCGGCAACAGCAGCTTCCTTTACACTTTCAGGCAACCCGGCCAGATCTTTTTCGTCCGTTACCAGTAACTCAAAATCATTGGTCTCGGCCAAAAGATTTTCTTCAAATTTCAGTCCCAAACCGGAAAGTTCCATTGAAATCGCTTTAAAACGCTCTTTGGCTTCTCCTTCCAGATTAGCGCCTCCGTTGATGAATGACTTCCAGGTATCCTCCAGCAAAGTCGTCTGTTCCGGATTCAGATTTAAATTTGCTTTATTCTCATAAACCTGTTTCACTCGTTCGAAAAGTTGCGGATTCATATAAATACTATTGCTGAATTCCGTCAGCTTAGGTGAAACTTCCTGGGCTATCTTCTGCATCTCATCATTTGTATTGGCAGAATTGAGATTGAAAAAAATAGCAGAAACCCTTCCCAATTTTTCTCCTGCGGCATCCAGAGCCACAATTGTATTTTGAAAATCAGGAGCTTCCGCAGAAGACGCTATTTGTTCTATTTCCTTTTTTGCCGCCTCAATCGATACGTCGAAAGCCGGAATATAATCACCCGTCTTAATCAAATCAAAAGGAGGCGTATGATGAGGAGTAGTAAAATCCTTCAACAACGGATTCGTCTCCTTTTGTGTACAAGACATACTTATCAATAGTAGTGCTGCCATATAAAAATTTTTTCGCATGATAATAATATAACGTTATAAATATATTTTAGTTTATCTCATTCAGCCGCGAATTTAACATTTAAAAGTCAATTCCTGAAATTCGTTCAAATCAAATATAAAATTCTTCCGTTTAAGTGCATAATTATTTCCGCCATTTGCATAATTATAAGATGTAATTATAAGGTTATTAATGAATTATAATCTACTTTTGTCTAAACGATTTACAGTAGTAATTCAAAATAAATTTATGAAAGATATTATAGAAGTAAATGTCAAATCGGAAATCGGGAAATTAAACGGTGTGATCATTCATACGCCCGGTGAAGAAGTTGAGAACATGACTCCGGAAAATGCCGAAAGAGCGCTTTACAGCGATATTATCAATCTTTCGATTGCCCGGGATGAATACAAGCAAATCAAAGGTGTTTTATCGAAACTGACCCGTACTTTCGAGGTAAAAGACCTTTTATGCAATATACTGAAAGATGAAAAAATCAAAGCGGAAGTACTGGAGCGCATCGAAAAAATAGAGCCTTTCATCGGAGAACAAGCCCCCAAAGGCAGTCTGAAAGAACAATTGATGGAAGAAAATGCAGAAAGCCTCTCCCGTCTGCTCATCGAAGGCGTGGAAATGGTAAAGGATAATCTGACCAAATATTTAAGCAAAGATTGGTTTGCATTACGTCCGATGCATAATTTACTCTTTACCCGGGATGCTTCCATGAGTGTCAACAACGAGGTATTGATCGGCCGTATGGCCAACGCTATCCGGGACCGGGAATCGGTAATCATGCGTTCAATATTTGATTTCACCCCAGAATTTAAAACATCGACATTGACCATTCCTCCTATTCCCGGATCGGCAAATCGTATCCGGACTGTAGAAGGCGGCGACGTTTTGGTAGCCCGGGAAGATATCCTGATCATCGGCAACGGAGCCCGTACCAGTACACAGGCTATCGATCTGCTGATGTACGAATTCATCAAACGGAAAACCGAAAAAATACAGCACATCATTGTACAGCAATTACCGCATACGCCGGAATCCTTTATTCACCTGGATATGGTTTTCACCCTTCTGGATCGCGATAAATGTATGGTATTCGAACCCTTGATTATGAATCCGGGAAATTACCAGACCGTACATATAAAAATACAAAACGGAAAGTTGTTGGGTATACGTACAGAGAAGAATCTTCTCAGTGCCTTGAAAAAACTCGGTATGGACCTGGAACCTGTATTCTGCGGCGGTACCGACGAATGGAATCAGGAAAGAGAACAATGGCACAGCGGTGCTAATTTCTTCTGTGTCGGACCGGGACAAGTCCTGGGATATGCCCGTAACAACTATACCATGGAAGCCATGAACACAGCCGGTTTCGAAATTATCAAGGCCAATGACGTAATCGACGGACACGTCGATCTCGGACACTATCCCAGGTATGTCATTACCATCGACGGCTCGGAACTGCCGCGCGGCGGAGGCGGCGCACGTTGTATGACCATGCCGGTAAACCGCACCGACATCGACTGGTAAAATATCCACAATACATCCCAGCGTGCCTTTCATTAAAAATACATGAAGGGCACGTTTTCGTATGTAATTTCGTTATTTTTGCACAATGAAAAAAATAAAATATTACATCAGCAGTTTCCGGCTAAGAACCTTACCGCTGTCAATCTCCGGTATTATTCTCGGTTCCCTTTTGGCAAAATCGGACGGTTATTTCAATCCAACGGTATTCTGCCTGGCCATCCTGACAACACTGTGCCTCCAGATCCTGAGTAACCTGGCCAACGAACTGGGAGATATGCAAAAAGGTACGGACAATGCCGATCGTCTGGGACCTGTCAGGGCCTTACAATCCGGAATTCTCACCACCAAAGATTTTAAACGGTTGATTATTATCTTTATTTTACTTGCAATACTAAGCGGAACCGTCCTTATTCTTACGGCTTTCCATTCATTACTCAGCTACAAAAGTATTCTTATGCTATTCATCGGCGGTGCAGCCGCCATAGCTGCCGTAAAATATACAATCGGTAAAAATCCGTATGGCTACCGGGGATTGGGGGATATATTCGTCTTTCTGTTTTTCGGATGGGTCAGCACATTGGGAGCCTATTACCTGATGACCCATCAATTGAATCCGGATATATTACTTCCGGCTACCTCCATCGGGTTCCTGACGACAGGTGTTTTAAATATCAACAACACCCGTGACATCGAAAATGATGCACAGTGCGGTAAACGAACGATACCGGTACTTATCGGAGAAAAAAAAGCCAAAACTTACCATATGATTCTCATTGCCGGCGGAATTCTGTGTATGGTTATTTACACCTTGACGACTTATACTCATTTACTAAACTGGGGGTATCTTATTGTCGTCCCGCTCTTCATCATCCACCTGCTAAAAATGTATCGTTACTCCGGTAAGCAACTCGATCCTCAACTCAAATTTCTTTCGGTAAGTACCTTACTGTGGGCCCTGGCAACCGGTTTTACTTCGCTTTACTGACCCAGAAAACTGAAGCATCAATTCTGAGGGTCGACATCACAGTACACCCGGAGCCCGGTAAATCCTTTGTCCGACTGCAAAGCCGATAATTCTTCCTTAAGAAAAGATTTTATTCTGGAAAGAGAGACCTTATATTCGATCTTAATCAATAATTGTACCCGGTGCATTTCACCGATCTTACTAACTTCCGGCACGGCAGGCCCCCATACACGACGCCCCAACTCCGCCCGTAGACGGCCCACCAGTAGATTCACCGCATTTCTCACCACCACCACCTCCTTATGTCTCAACTCCACCTGAATCAACCGGCAAAAAGGAGGATAAACAAACTGTTCCCGTTCGGCGGCAATCTCCGTATAAAATACATCGTAATCACCGTTCATCACCATTCGGTACACCCGGTTATCGGGATCGGCAGTCTGAACAATGACTTTTCCCTGCTCCCCTTTTCTTCCGCTACGTCCCCCCACTTGCATCAACATACAATACGCCCTTTCCTCTGAACGGAAATCCGGGAAATTAACCATACTGTCCGCATCGATGACACCCACCAATTTAACATTAGCAAAATCCAATCCCTTAGAAACCATTTGAGTTCCGACAAGTATATTCGTCTTACCTTCCTCAAAATCATGAATAACCCGGTGATACTTTGCTTTACTGCTCATGACTTCCAAATCCATACGGGCAATTCTGGCATCCGGAAACAGTGCAGCCACTTCTTCCTCCACCCGCTCCGTACCGGGCGTCTTTTGACGGTAATGGCCTTTTCCGCATTCCGTACAAAGTGATACGTTCCTCTTTATACTTCCGCAATACCGGCAACTTAACAAGTCGCGTTGTTTATAATAAGTCATACTGACATCACAATGACTGCATTTCAATATAGAACCACAACAATCACATTGCAAATATGTCGAATACCCCCGACGATTCTGAAAAAGGATAATCTGATTTCCTTCATTCAACGTCCGTTGCATTTCCTGAATCAAAACCGGTGAAAATACTCCTTTCATCAGTTTTTTACGACGATACTCAGCCAGATCGGCCAACAAAAGTTCCGGCATCCGGATATCCCCGTACCGGGAAGTCAATTGTACATAGCCGTATTTACCGGTTTTCGTATTATAATAACTTTCAAAAGAAGGTGTCGCCGATCCCAGCAACACTTTCGCTCCACACAAATTGGCCAGCATAATGGCTGCATCCCGTCCGTGATAGCGTGGAGCCGGTTCTTTTTGCTTATAGGAAGGATCATGTTCTTCGTCCACAATCACCAGTCCCAATTTCTGAAAAGGTAAAAACAACGAAGACCGAACCCCTAAAATCACCGGATAAGGTTTCGGACCGGATTGCTTTTTCCACAATTCAGCCCTTATATTATCCGGCATTCCGGAATGATAAATTCCGATAGTATCCCCGAAAACCCGTCTTAAACGTCGTATAATCTGAACCGTCAAAGCTATTTCCGGTAACATGTACAACACCTGCTTACCCCGGGATATATATTCCCGGATCAGATGAATATATACCTCTGTTTTTCCGGACGAAGTAACCCCCCGTAATAAAACACAATCTTTGGACGTAAAATAATCTCTGATCTGCTTTATAGCGGACTCCTGTTGCAATGAAAGCGGATTTGCCTGCTGTTCCCCGGCTTTATCTTCTCCCAAACGACTCACTTTTCGCTCTTCGATTTTCAGGATATTCTTTTCACAAAGTGATTTCAGAATTGCAGCAGAACCACCCGACTGCTTCAAAAAATGCTGTTTTTCCATTTGTTCTTTCCCTGCTTCTATCCACCGGCACAACATTTTATACTGCCCCGAAGCCCGCCTCAAAGCATCGAGAATACCGGAAAGTTCCTCTTCCGCATAAGGACGCGCCCAGAGTATCCATTTTTCGGTCTTTTCCCGGAAAATCTCGTCTATTGTTTCTTTGATTTGTATATATCCTTTATCCAGCAAGGATTTGACAAGCCCCATCCCGTTTTTGATACCGAGATATTTCTCTATTTCCCGCATAGCGACATATTGCCCCGGTCGTAAAAAACGCAACAATGCCTGTCCATTATCAGTCAGATCATCGAAATCAATCTCCGTATCCCCCAATGTAACCGCCGTAAAACTTTCCAAACGGAACACAACCGGTAAAGCAGCCCGAAGCACCTCTCCCGGATAAGCCATATAATATTCGGCCATCCAAAATAAAAATTGTAAATGCACCCCGGACAATTGCAGACGATCATCCGTTACAGCCTCGATATTTTTAACCTTATAGCCGACCGGTTGTTTCTCATGAATCCGCCATACGACACCCGTATATTTTTTATTTCCGGCAAAAGATACAATGACAAGTTTGCCTTCCCCCACTTTTTCCTCCAAAGCAACAGGTACAGCATAGGTAAAAACCCCTTCTACAGCCAATGGTATAATTATATCTGCAAATTTCACCGTTATTCTCTTTTCCTGCTCAAAATTACGCCTTTTTCAGACATCTGAAAAAATAAGAACCGCTTTTTTCTGACAACAGAAAAGAAGAAAAATAACCGTTTTCATAATAATAAAAAATCCTGAAATCATCTTCACACTAAAATAATTCTTTCATTTCTCCATATTTTATTTATTTTTACAACACAAACAGTTTCAAGTTATTAATTACCAAATTAAAATTCATCGTATGAAAATCATTATCTCCTGTTTACTTTTACTATCCTGGACATGTTTTTGCCCGGAATTATCTGCCCAACAACAAAACGGTATGATACGTGAAGACGGAGCCTATTATATTGCCGACCAGATACCGGAATATCCGGGAGGAATTGAGGCCATGCTCAAATATATAGAAAGCAACATCCAATATCCCCGGGAAGCATTGACACAAAAAGTCCAAAGTCGGGTATACGTACAATTCGTCGTCAATAAAAACGGAAAAGTCAGTCAGGCTGAAATCAGCCGGGGTTCTCATCCTCTATTAGACAAGGAAGCCATTCGGGTTGTCTCCAACATGCCGAAATGGATTCCGGGAAAAAATAAAGGGAAAAAAGTACCGGTCATATACACGCTTCCGATTACCTTCAAAATAACACCTTCTATGTCATCTATTTCCGATATTAAAAACAGCAACGATACCGGAACAACATTACAAGGTATATGGCAAATATGCAAACTCAATAACACATCCGATAACGAAAAATACAGTATTACAGCCGGACCTTATATGAAAATCCTTTCAACGGACAATCGTTTCACAAATCTGGCCCTGAATACATCCGGTCATGTATCTGTCATCACCTCGAACGGGACCTATACCCAAACATCAGACAGTACCTATGTAGAAAGCGTTTCAGAATCAATTATGAACCCTAAATTATCCGGAAAAGATATTACAATTCACTTTAAATTCCTCAATGCAAATCTGTTGATGATCAGTTTTCAATCGGTTGATCCTCTTTTGCAGGGAAAAGAATACTGGACACGGGTTTTTCTGCCACAGCCTGCCAATCAACACAACTAAATTTCAATACACTCAACCCAACCCGAACGATAAAAAAGGAGTATAAATCGGAAATGAATGTATAATTGAAGCAGCATAAAACAATAAAGCCGGGACTGAAACATTCCCGGCTTTATCAATATTACAATGTATTTTTATCGGTTCGATAAAACCCTCACCAGATTCAATAATTCCGGATTTAACCCTTTGGAATTTTTAATCGTCTTATTGAAAGGCACATGAACAATTTCTTTATTCATGATACCGACCATAATACTCTTCTGATCATCCATAAGAGCATCTACCGCAGCAACCCCCAATTGGCTGGCCAATACACGGTCAAAAGCCGAAGGCGATCCGCCGCGTTGCATATGTCCGAGTACAGACACCCGGATATCATATTCCGGATGAGCTTTGGAAACCTTATCCGCTACACTGTAGGCACCCCCTTCTTTTTCTCCTTCCGCTACGATAACAATACCGCTGGATTTCGTCGGATCGTAGTCTTTGGCAAGGAAGGATTCAAGGTCTGCAATATCAGTATCTATCTCCGGCACCAATACGGCTTCTGCTCCCGTAGCGATAGCCGTCCGCAAAGCAATAAAACCGGCATCACGTCCCATTACCTCCACAAAAAACAAACGGTTGTGTGCACTGGCGGTATCCTTAATTTTGTCCACAGCTTCTACAGCCGTATTAACAGCCGTATCATACCCGATCGTCGAATCGGTTCCGTATAAGTCATTATCGATCGTACCCGGAATACCGACTACCGGAATATCGTGCTCCTGAATCAATAAACGGGCTCCGGTAAACGAACCGTCACCACCGATAACCACCAAAGCATCGATCTTGTGTTCTGCCAACACCGCTGCAGCCTTTGTTCTTCCTTCCGGCGTACGGAATTCAGTACTACGGGCAGACTTCAAAATCGTTCCCCCCCGCTGGATAATATTGCTTACGTCATAGGATTTCATCCGTTTGATATCCCCATTGATCAACCCCTGATATCCCCCATATATACCGTAAGCTTCACAACCATAGTATATGGCAGATCTCACCACTGCACGAATAGCAGCATTCATCCCCGGTGCATCCCCACCCGATGTAAGAACTCCGATTCTTTTAATTTTTCCCATAATAGATATAAAATTTTACTTTCTATGTTAACTCTATCTTGAAGAATATTTTTATTCTTGCTTTTTTATCACATTTTGAATTTCTTCCATTACCCACAATGGCGTCGATGTCGCCCCACTGATCCCAACGCTTTCAGCCCCCAAGAACATCTCTTTTTTCAAATCCCGCACATCCTGCACAAAATATGTCCTTTCATTAACCTCTTTACACACAGCAAATAATTGCCTGCCGTTGGAGCTTTTTTTTCCGCTCACAAAAATAATAACATCATGCATTTTTGCAAAATTTATCAACTGCGGAATTCGGTTCGCCACCTTTCGGCAAATCGTATCATAAACAACCACCTCATCCTGTCCCTTCTCCTGTATAATTCCGGCTATATTCCGGAACCCGTCCAGACTCTTCGTCGTCTGGGAAAACAACACCACCGGCTTACTGAAATCAACCTGTACCAGATCTGCTTCCGTCTCCACAACAATCGCCTCCCCGTTTGTCTGTCCGACCAATCCGCTCACCTCCGCATGTCCCCGCTTACCGTAAATCACCACCTGTCCGCCCGCAGGTTTTATCTTTTCATAAGCTTCACGGATACGTTTCTGCAAATTCAATACGACCGGACAGGAAGCGTCGATCACTTCAACCCCATTGGCCAAGGCCCGTTGGTAAGAAGAAGGCGGTTCTCCATGCGCCCGGAACAATACCCTGCAATTTTTCAACCCTGCAAATTCCTCGTGTCCGATCGTCTTCAAGCCTTTCTTCTCCAGTCTCTCCATTTCCAGGTTATTATGCACAATATCCCCGATACAGTAAAGAGTTCCTTTTTTCAGTTCGTCCTCTGCTTTACAGATCGCATTTACGACACCTGTACAAAAACCCGAATTTTCATCTATCTCAACCCGCATATCCATAATCCGAAAAAATACAACGGATCAACATTTCTTTTTTTCGATAACAGCCATCATAACCTGAACTTCCTCTTCTATCGTCATATTGCTGTTATCAATTAAAACAGCATCTTCTGTTCTCTTCAAAGGGCTCTCTTCCCGGTGTTCATCGATATAATCCCGCTTTCTCACATTTTCCTCCACCTCGGCATAATCAACCGCCTCTCCCTTTGCCGTCAATTCCTTATATCTACGCATTGCTCTCACCTGAGGTGAAGCCGTCATAAAGAATTTAACATCTGCGTTCGGAAACACCACACTCCCGATATCCCTGCCGTCCATGACAATGCCTCCGGTCTTCCCCATTTCCCGTTGCTGCTCCACCAGATAAGTCCTTACAAAACCTATTCTGGCAACCAAACTCACATTTCCGGACACTTCCATCCCTCTGATTCTCTCCTCTACATTTTCTCCGTTCAAATAAATTTCATTCCGGGCATGTCCCTCATTATATCTGAAATCAATAACCAAATTTTTCAGGCAAATACGCAGCTTTTCTTCATCCACATATTCACCGTTGATCAATCCGTTGCGCATAGCGGCCAATGTAACCGCCCGGTACATGGCACCGGTGTCGATATATACATACCCGAGACGGGTGGCCAATAATTTTGCTACAGTGCTTTTTCCCGTGGACGAATGTCCATCTACCGCGATAATCAATGCTTTACATTTTTCCATAATCTTCGCAAAGGTACAATATTTTTAAAAAAGTTATATGATAGATTTCCGGAATACAATTAAAATCTATGCAAACGTTACTGAACGTACACAAAATACAGATTCACAATCCAAATCGAAGAACAAGCCTCAACCGATTGTAAACCCCAAATAAAAGACCAACATGATTTTTCCCGAAAATTCAGGATCAAAAATCCGGATCATTTACAATTCCGGACTATTCCCGGCTATTGGCGATTGCGTCATACAAACGTTGTAATACCGGAGCAGAAAATGAAGTCTCTACAGCTCCCCTGTCATCGGCTGTCAAATGCAGACGCTCCTGTAATTTCACCAATGCCGCCTGCAATATTTCTTCATGATCGAACGCCAAAGGCGGCAACTCGTCAACACGACACCATTTACACCGGGAAGCATCATCTCCGGCCTCAGGTACATAATCCTGCATTTTTACCAAAGTATAAAAAGCCACGGTAATAATACGTCCCCGCGGATCTCTGTCTACTGCCGAAAAGACTTTTACCTGTTCGGTAAAAGCCGGTATAATACCGGTTTCCTCCCGTAATTCCCGCAATACTCCTTCCTCCACCGTCTCGTTCATTTCCAGAAAACCACCGGGAAATGCCCACGCATACTGAAAAGGTTCATTTGCCCGCCGGATCAGTAAAACACTCAAATCCGCTCCATCGAAACCGAAAACAACACAATCCGTTGTCAAAGCAGGACGCGGATATTTGTAACAATACTGCTTTTCCATAATCCCTATATTTTTAGATTTAGCTTTCTAACCCCATTTTCTTTACGAGCTGCCGATACAACCGGTAATCCTCCTCTTCAAAACAAACGGCCGTTATTTTTTCAAAATCCGTATGATGTACCAAAAAATCACCTATTTCCCGTAGTGCAATACCGGCTGCTTTACCTTTCGGAAAACGATATACTCCCGTACTGATACAAGGAAATGCCAGGGTTTTCAAATGATGAGCTACAGCCAATCGCAAACTGTTGCGATAACAAGAGGCAAGTAACTCAGGCTCTCCCTGTTTACCGTCCCGATATACCGGGCCTACCGTGTGAATGACGTAACGAGCCGGCAAGCAATATCCTCCGGTAATTTTTGCTTCTCCGGTCGGGCATCCCTGTAATTTCCGGCATTCTTCCAAAAGCCCGGGACCGGCAGCCCGATGTATCGCCCCATCAACTCCGCCACCGCCCAATAAAGTCGTATTCGCAGCATTGACAATCGCATCTACTTGCAATTTCGTAATATCTCCCAGGATAATTTCTATACGTTTCATATAAAAATCAACTGTTTTTTCAATATTAACAAAGATAAGAATGTTATCCATAAATAAGACAGAAAAAATAAAAAACCTGTGGTCTTTTACGACCACAGGCTCTGATCACACCACAATAAAAACTATTCTACCAATTCCGCCGCCACGGTATCCACATACAGTCCGGTTCCCCCTGTCCATGACGACATATATGTCCGGACCTCCATTCGCAATTTAGTTGTTCCGGCCGGAGCCCTGAAAATCCCGTTTCTGAATACATCAACATACCCCTCGGTCTGATAGCCATAGGCCGAAGAACGTATTTCCTCCGAAGCCAGACTCCGGTTTCCGGCCATCCAGGTACACCACACCCGCCACTTCACCTCCGCAACATCGGCTCTCACATACATCCGCAATTGGTAACATCGTCCTTCAGAAACCGGTACATCCTGGTATAAATAGGTCTTCCCTTCCAACCGGACAGCTTTATTCCCCTGATAAACCGGAGCATCGACAACCACACTTTTCTTATCCGTTCCGTTGGCATCCAATTTCCAGTGTTCCGGTATCCCTTCCGTTACTCCTCCTTCAAAATCACCGTTTTGTATCAAGTTAACCCCATTTCCTACCCCTTTGCACACATCGGGCGGCATATCAATATACCAATCTCTTTCCCGGACAATCGTTTCTTCCCAATCGTATATTTCCGTTTCAAATCCAACCCATTCCGAACCCGGTATACTCCCGAATACAGCTTTTATCTCCGTTATCCGGTTCGCCGTCAATGTCTGTATCGAACGTACAGGAGTCTGATAAGGTGTATTCCCGACCCTATAAGACAACATCAACCCACTCTCTCCTACAGGCGGAAACAGTAAAATCCCGGTTGTGGAAATACCCGCAACCGAAATTCCGGCTGTTTTAATCAAAGTACCCGTCTCACTTGTATAATCTCCCAGTAAATTCATTTTCAAAGGAATTGAAAATACATGAATTGTCAGATCTGTCAAATTTTCCGGCACATTTTCAACAATAACCCGCAACTGTGCCACTTTGCGTTGCATATCGAAAACCACCGGCACCGGCTCTCCCTCAGTCACTGTAAAATCCGCCTGCCCCAATAAATAATCTGCAGCTTCCGTATAATTCCCGGCATTTTTTTCTAATTTCACGAATATTTGTTCCGGAGTCTTCGATTTACTGTATTCCAAAACCGTCTGATTGACAACATTCACCATACAAAAACCGGTGTATGTGCCGGGAGACAATTTCCATCTGAACCGACGGGCATCTCCGGCTTCCGGAGGGACTTCACAAAAGTCGGTTTCCTGTTTCTGCTCATCATAAACAAACAACTGATAATTCACCGGTGAAAATGCACCGACACTGCTACCCGTTCTCACGACAACGGCAACTTCTTGCTTCGGATCATCTTCAGACCAAGGCTCCGAATCGCGACGACACGCCCCGAGAACTACCATTATAACAATGATAATTAACCACTTCATAAGCTAAAAATTAATATAAAAACACCGATATACAAAGATATCTTAATCAAGTAACCTGCCGAACAGGAATAGAAGAGTTACAAGACGCGCATTGTACTTTATAAAAATATAACTTTTTGGGAAATAAACAATAGATAATAAAAAATTAAGATAAGATTTTTGTTTTTATAATAAAATTTTATTTTGCATATCTTACTTTACAACATCTCTTGTCTCATTTACAAGACATTTTTTTCAAATAGGCAGGTGTAAATATAATTCGCCCCAAAATAGTTTGCATCAAACCACGTATGAATAAATAAGCGAGGAAAGCTAACCATAACACATGATTATCAACATCTCCTGAAAATCCGTAGTATATCAGAAAAAATACTGCGGCAGCAGCAGCCATAGACCACAACATCTGGCGGGTAGCAGTCGCACCGATCAAGATTCCATCCCACAAAAAAGCTGCAAAACCGGCCAAAGGAACAGCCAATACCCAATAATAATAATCCCCGGCAACAACAATCACCTCCTTTTCATTGGTCAATACTTCCAAAAAGTGTTTCCCTCCTATTCCGTATAATAATGTAAACAACAAGGACAAGCCTATTCCCCAACCGAATAAATTCCGCACAGCATGACGCAAATGCTTTAAATTACAGGCACCGATATAACGACCGGCTAAAGCTTCTGCCGCATAGGCGAATCCATCCATAACATATGAAAAAAGAGTAAATAATTGCATCAACAGCGTATTCACGGCTAAAATCACATTTCCCTGACGGGCACCACTGGAAGTAAAAAAAGTCGTTACAGCAATCAAACAAAGCGTACGCAAAAAAATATCCCGGTTTACGGCAAAAAAACGACGCATCGCACCGAATCGTATACTTTCCTGCCAAACAAACCGCGAACGAAGAAAACCGTATTCTTTTCTCCACAGCCATATTGCCATACACAATCCCGAATACTCGGCAACGACAGTCCCCAAAGCAACCCCTTCAACCTTCATACCCAATCCGAAAACAAAAAAGAGACTGCAGGCAATATTAATTACATTAACTGCAATTGCAATATACATCGGGTAACGGGAATTCTGCATACCGATAAACCACCCCTTAAATCCGTACATCGACAATACTGCCGGTGCCCCCCATACACAAACCCGGAAATAAGTTACCGCATATTGTTCAACCTCCCTACTCGTATCGAGAAAATAAAAAGCCAAACGTTCTATCGGATATTGTAAAATCAGTATGACAATTGCTGAAATCAATCCCACAGCAATCGCCTGTGCCAACACCCGAATCTGAGCATTTGCATCTTTTCTGCCATAGGCCTGGGAAGTCAGGCCACTGGTGCCCATCCGTAAAAAACCGAAATTCCAATACAGAATATTGAACAACAAACCTCCGACAGCAATTGCTCCGATATAGGCAGCCGTCCCCAAATGCCCCACAATAGCCACATCGACCAGTCCCAACAAAGGAACAGTGATATTGGATACAATAGAAGGTATGGCCAAACGAAGAATCCTGCGGTTCATATACTGAATTTTTTGCAAAGATAAAGCTATTTATTGTAGATTTATGATTTTAGATTTCAGATTGGCTCCACAACCTTCGCCTGCCGAAGAAAAATCGTAAATCAAAATCGTAGGATTTTTGTGTTCCCACGTCCCAAAAAATCCGCTTCGTCCGGCAGAGATTTCCGGGAAAATGAGAAACTTTATCGAAAGAAAATCTTTGAAAACATCTTTTTTTTTTAAACCTTTGAGGCTCGATTGATAAAACACAAATAATTTTTAATGATGAAACGTATATACTACATCTTTATTTTACTGATTTTAACTAGTTTAGGGGTATCTTCCTACGCCCAGCAAAAAAAATTAAGCATGGACGATTTTTTTGTGAACGGAACTTTCCGAACCAAAGGAGTCTATGGCATTCGCTCCATGAATGACGGGGCACATTATACTGTATTAGCCAATAATGGAACCCAAATTGTAAAATACAGTTATAAGACAGGCCAACCGGTCGAAACATTAGTAGACCTGAAAACGATTGAGAACAGTCCGGTAAAATACATTTCGAACTACACATTCAACAACGACGAAAGCCGGATTCTCATCAGTACGAATGTCAATCCCATATACCGCCACTCCTATACTGCCGATTATTATATCTATGATTTTAAAAATAAAGAACTGAAACCTCTTTCGGAAAACGGCAGTCAACGTCTGGCGACTTTCTCTCCTGACGGTTTACGTATCGCTTTTATGCGTGATAACAACCTCTTCATTCACGACCTGCGTTTCGGCACTGAACGGCAAATCACATTCGATGGCAAATACAATCACATCATCAACGGAGCCCCCGACTGGGTATACGAAGAAGAATTTTCTTTCAATAAGGCTTTTGAATGGGCTCCCGACGGCTCGGCACTGGCTTTCATCCGTTTTGACGAATCTGCCGTCAAAGAATTCCCGATGAATATGTTCGAAGGACAAGCCCCGGCATTGAAAGAAAACGAACTATATCCTTCGGTATACAGCTACAAATACCCCAAAGCCGGTGAAGCCAACTCACTGGTTTCGGTACATGTATATGACATACAGGATAAAACGACGATGACAATGGATATCGGTGAGGAACAAGATATCTATATTCCCCGTATCCGTTGGACACAGGATCCTAAAAAACTGGCTATCATTCGCCTGAATCGTCTGCAAAACAAGATGGAAATCCTATTGGCCAATGCCCGTACCGGAAAATCCAACATCCTTTACCGGGAAGAAAATAAATATTACATTGCCGAAAGCAATTTTGACAACCTGGTATTTCCGGAAGACGGCCAACACTTTATCATTACCAGTGAGAAAAACGGGTATATGCACATATACCTTTACGATATGGCCGGACATGAAAAGAAGGCCATCACTTCCGGAAACTATGACATTGCAGACTTCTACGGCTATAACCCCGCGACAAAAACGTTCTACTTCTCATCTTATGAGGAATCACCTCTGGAAAAATATGTTTATTCCGTAGACAGCAAAGGACAAAAAAAGAAATTAACCCCCAACAAAGGTTGGAACAACGCTACTTTCAGTAAAACATACCAGTATTATATCAATACATTCTCCAACATAGACACACCGCCGGTAATCAGTTTATATAATGCGAAGAATAAGCTGGTACGCGTATTGGAAGACAACCAACAGGCCCAGGAAACCATCAAAGGTTATGCCATTGCACCGAAAGAATTCATACAAATTCCGGCAGCCGACGGTAAAACCATGCTGAACGCCTGGATCATGAAACCGCTGGATTTCGACCCGAACAAAAAATATCCTTTACTTATCACCCAATACAGCGGCCCGAACTCCCAACAGGTAAAAAATAGCTGGGGAGGCGTCAACTGGTTGAATTATCTGGCACAGGAAGGATACGCAGTAGCTTGTATCGATCCCAGAGGGACAGCAGCACGCGGCGAAGAATTCCGCAAATGCACCTATATGCAATTGGGTAAACTGGAAAGTGACGATATGATTGCTGCCGCTAAATGGCTGGCAGAAAAACCTTTCATCGACAAGCAAAACATCGGTATTTGGGGATGGAGTTACGGTGGTTTTATGTCGTCCCTCTGTATCATGAAAGGAAATGATATTTTCACAACAGCCATCGCCATCGCTCCGGTAACTCATTACAAATTCTACGATTCCATCTACACGGAACGGTATATGCGTACACCCAAAGAAAACGAAAAAGGATATGAGGAAAATGCTCCGTTGAACTGGGCTGACAAATTAAAAGGAAATTTATTGCTTTGTCACGGTACTGCTGACGATAACGTACATGTTCAAAATACGTATGAATTGGCAGAACGCCTGGTACAGGCCAATAAACAATTCGATATGGGTATTTACACCAACCGTAACCACAGCATATATGGCGGAAATACCAGTCGCCAACTCTATGAAAAGTTCGTAAAATATCTGAATGAGCACATGAAAAAATAAAATCTATAACCGTGAACCTTGCTCCGGTCAATCAGGTGATGGGAACTACCGCAGACGAATGTTTTCAGGCCTATTAGTCAGCAGCAAGGCAAACACTAATCAACAAAATATATGGATACAATCAAAGACCTTCAACCCAAAGCGATATGGGAAAACTTTTACAAGTTAACACAAGTACCGCGGCCTTCCAACCATGAGGAAAAAGCCCGGGAATTTATGATGAATTGGGCTAAAGAACACCACATCGATGCCCGGATGGACGAGGCTGGAAATATTATTATGACCAAACCGGCTACCCCGGGTATGGAAAACCGCAAAGGCATCATTCTGCAAGGTCACCTGGATATGGTTCCGCAAAAAAATGAAGATACCCGGCATGATTTTACCAAAGACCCGATCGACGCATATATCGACGGAGAATGGGTACGTGCCAAAGGAACAACTTTGGGTGCCGACAACGGAATGGGCGTTGCTGCGGCAATGGCAGTACTGACGGCCACCGACATTCAGCACGGTCCGATCGAAGTACTGATCACGGCGACGGAAGAAACCGGTATGGACGGTGCGAACGGTCTGAAACCGGGTGTATTGAAAGGAGATATCTTATTGAATCTGGACTCGGAAACCGAAGGCGAATTATATGTCGGTTGTGCCGGAGGACTTGATGCAACCGTAGAATTCAATTATAAAAAAGCTGCCGTACCGGCAGGAAGCAAAGCCTATAAATTAGCTCTGAAAGGACTTAAAGGAGGACATTCCGGTATGGATATCAACCTCGGCCGGGGTAACTCTAACAAATTATTATTCCGCTTTTTGAAAACTCACGCCCAGGAACTGAATCTGCAAATAGCCACCATCAACGGAGGTAGCCTACGCAACGCCATTCCGCGTGAAACATTTGCCGTTATCACTCTACCGGCAGCAAATGCAGATAAATTTCTGGCTAAAATAAAAGAAGCAGAAGCCATATATAAAGCCGAACTGATTGAAAAAGATCCCGATGTAAAACTATTGGCAGAAGAAACCGAAATGCCGGCACATGTCATGGATGCCGATTTACAATGGAGATTGACCGACGCGATCCTGGGATGTCCCAACGGCACGGTACGTATGATCGATTCTATGCCGGACACAGTCGAAACATCCAACAATCTGGCTATCGTACAAACCCGCGACGATAAAATTGTCATCAACACCCTCATGCGTTCATCCGTTGAAACGGCAAAAGATTATCTGGCAGAATGCCTGCAATCCGTTTTTGAACTGGCAAAAGCCGATAACATCCAATTCGACGGTGCTTATCCGGGTTGGAAACCCAACCCGCAATCGGCTATCCTGAAATCGATGCAGGATACATATCGGAAAATGTTCAACAAAGAGGCACGTATTATGGCCGTACATGCCGGCCTGGAATGCGGTATTTTAGGTGCAAAATACCCGGGTTGGGACATGATTTCCTTTGGACCGACGATCTGCCACCCACATTCCCCGGACGAGAAAGTAAACATTCCGTCTGTCGGCAAATTCTGGGAATTCTTAAAAGAAACTCTCAAGGAAGCTCCTAAAAAATAAATACACAAGATAACGCCGGGTTTTACCCGGCGTTACTATTTTCTGTTTTTTCAAAATCGTAGTGTAAATTAACTACCTTCCGGTTATTTTTTATTTTTCTTTAACCCTTTCCTCAAAAAAACGTCGTATCTTTGCAATGTATATGCGAAAATTAAAATATGATCTTAAATAAATTGACACTACCGGAATTGCTCAAAAATAGCTGTTCCAAATTTAAAGACAACTTATCTTTAAATTTTGTTCAATCAGGAAACAGGACTTATCGGGATTTTTACAATGAAGTTCTTTCTATATCCAATCATCTTTTAGAATTAGGAATCCGAAAAGGAGATAAAGTGGCCATCCTAAGTGCCAACATGCCCAACTGGGGAATCACCCAGTTTGCCATTGCACAAATCGGAGCCATTGCCGTGCCTGTACTTCCCGGTTTCAGTACCACTGAAATCCAAAATATACTCGAACATTCGGAAGCTAAAATCATATTTGTGTCCAAACTACTTTATAAGCTGGTAGCCGATATAAAAACAAACTTTCTGGAACATAAAATCCTGATGAATACTTTCGCCCATATCCCGGCAGGATACCCGGTGGAAGACATCGAAAAACTGGAACAGGATATTCCGTTAAATAACCTCAAACCGCTTCCGGAAATTTGCATCGAAGAAGAAGACACCGCTTCCATCATCTATACCTCCGGAACAACCGGATTCTCAAAAGGCGTGGAGCTAAGTCACAAAAACCTGGTGTGGGACGCCCAACAATGCAGCACCATACAACCCGTCAGTACAAACGACCGGTTTTTAAGTATTTTACCACTGGCTCATACATATGAAAACACGCTGGGGTTACTGCTGCCGCTGATGTTCGGAGCACAGATATTTTATCTCGACCGGGTTCCGACACCGAAGCTACTGGTGCCGGCTATGCAAAAGATTCGGCCGACAGTCATGCTATCAGTTCCCCTGGTTATCGAGAAGATATACAAAACTCAGATATTACCGAAATTCAATTCTTCCCGGTTGATGAGTTGTTTATATAAATTCACTCCCATACGTAAAACACTAAACCGCCTCGCCGGTAAAAAGCTTATGCAGACATTCGGCGGAGAACTGGTATTCTTCGGAGTCGGAGGTTCTAAATTAGACCCGACAGTCGAAAGTTTCTTACGTGAAGCCCGTTTCCCATACGCCATCGGTTACGGCTTGACCGAAACAGCCCCGATGACAGCCGGCAGCAACCCGTCGCAAACCTTTTTACAGGGAGTCGGTCCCGTTATGGAAGGTGTACAGGTGAAAATCAACGAACCGGACAACAAAGGAGAAGGTGAAATCTGGATCAAAGGTCCGAACGTCATGAAAGGATACTATAAAAAACCGGAATTAACCCGGGAATCGATCACTCAGGACGGCTGGTTTAAAACCGGCGATCTCGGCTCTTTCGACAAGAAAGGAAGGTTATCGATCCGGGGACGGATAAAAACCATGATTTTAGGGGCTTCCGGCGAAAACATCTATCCGGAAGAAATCGAATCGATCATCAACAATTTCCGGTTTGTAAACGAGTCCCTCGTTGTCGAGTCCAAAGGGAAATTAGTTGCAATGGTTCATTTCAACATGGAAGAGTTGGAAAAACAATATCAGAAGCTAAAAACCCAGGCCGGAAACTACAAAGCGTATATCAACGATTACATCGAAGAACAGAAAAAAGAACTTTTCGAATACGTCAACAGCCGGGTCAATAATTTTTCCAAACTACAATTGGTTATGGTCCAAAGCGAACCTTTCGAAAAAACGCCGACACATAAAATCAAACGTTTCTTATACAACAACGTTCAACTTTAAGAACCACATAAAAAACAGCCGGAAAAATTGAACTGAACCCCAAAAGTTGGACGGTTAATATTATTTAAGAGGCGCTTTTAGAATTGAATAAAGCTCGGTATTTTACCGGGCTGTTTTCGTTTATCGGACCATAAAATAACGATTGACTATCTGATGTGAAAATCCATCATACACTCTTCTCCCATATACATCCGCAGCCGGTCCCCGATTTGAAGTCCCCGGTAACGGTAAGGGTTTCCACAGTAAAAGAAATCACCGATTTTAATCATATAAAATCCGGATGCCAAAGCAACGAACTCATCGGCATGCAAGGGTAATTCCCGCATCGTTCCGGTAAAAACGGTCGTTTCGTTCACTTGCAAAGAATACTTTATATTCTCCCCCTGATAGTCCCGCAACTCACTTTGCGCTGCGGAATCGTCGAAGGCTGCAGCAACACCACACGGCAACCCTTTCATTTTCAATTCGCTCTCCAATGTGTCCGCATAGAAACGCAAACCGACACCCACCTCATTGTAATACCTGCCGGCAAACCGCTCGGATACACCTTTCCCCAGCTTACAGGCACGAAACACCAATTGCGGTACACAACTCAATTCCCGGGTAAATGCCGGAAAATAAAAATCATTGTTATTACGCAACAAAGCATTATCCCCGATGACCCCCACCGTAAAACCACCTTGTTCGTTATATTCTGCACATAGAAGCTTCATATCCTATACCCGGTCAAAAAAGAAGTTCCGTTAACGGACGCTTCGGTACATGATGAGTACCGTCAGCTTCCCGCCAATACCTGTAATCTTCTTCCTCCATATCATCCACAACCACCTTCTCCACTGGTTTTCCCAATGCAATCACATACATAATCCGCATATATTCCGGCAACTGCAACACTTTAACCAACCGGTCGTTCTTAAAAGCCTTGATTATACATCCGCCGTAACCTTTTTCTACCGCCCCCAAAAGTATCGTCTGAGCCTGTATTCCGTCATCACACAAACAATTCTCCACAATCCGGGTATCCAGTAATTGAACCAGGTAAGCAGCCGGCCGTTCTCCCTCGGCAGGACCGGCCCAATCAGTCAGATATCCGGCCCAGGCCAATGCCGGAAATATTTCGGCACATTTTTCCCTTGTAGAAACGATACGGTATTTCAACGGCTGTGCATTACGCCCGGAAGCACACCAGCGAGTCAATGCCACCAATTCTTTTAATTCATCCTCCGATAGCCTTACCTGCTCGTCAAAACGACGGTAACTCCGGTTCTTCTGTAACAGATCCTGTAACATAATTCAATTTTATTATACCAATCTCAATATTTGTAATCCATCGACTTTTTCGACGATTTTATCCCTTCGGGTGACAAAATAAATTTATCTTTGTCAAGGTTGTCAAAAATAACAAAAAAAAAGAAAGCCTGAAAGTAAAATCGTCGGGCACAGGATTTATAAAAAAGGGTATATGAATTCATTCCTGCAACTGTTAGCCGAAGATCTGATTCGTAAATATCAGTACAATCTGAAAGACCTGACGGTGTTGTTTCCGAATAAAAGAGCCGGATTATTTTTGGCCGAAGCATTATCCAAGCGGATTGGTCAACCGATATGGATGCCTGCTATTCTCACGCTTCCGGAGTTTATCGAACGGCAAACCGGACTGAAAACAGCCGACAACCTCCCTCTAATTATTAAATTATACAAAGCATATACCCAGGTATCCGGTTCTACGGAGAAATTTGAAGATTTCTACTTCTGGGGAAACATGCTTTTAGGAGATTTCGACGACATCGACAAATACCTGGCAGATCCTCAGGCTTTATTTTCCAATATAATCTCTCTGAAAGAAGTCGAAATCAATTTTCCTTACCTTTCTCCGGAACAGATCGATGCCGTAAAAAGCTTCTGGAGCAGTTTCAACCCTGAAAAATACAGTCTGGAGCAGCAGGAGTTTCTCAAAGTATGGAACAACCTCTATCCGACCTACCTGAAATTCAAAGAACGGCTTTTTAAAGAAAATCTCTGTTACGAAGGAATGGGACAGCGTTTCTTTTATGAGCATATCGAAAACTATGCTCAAAAAACACCGGTTATCTTTGCCGGTTTCAATGCATTGAACAAATGCGAAAAACAAATATTCACCTTTTACAAAAACAATAAACAAGCTACATTCTACTGGGATTACGACATATATTACACCTCAAATGAATTCCACGAGGCCGGAAACTTTATCCGGGAAAACCTGACCTTATTCCCCAATGAATTAGGTCCCGAACATTTCAACAATTTCAAATACAACGGTAAAAATATCGAATACATCTCAGTACCTTCCAATATCGGGCAAGCCAAACTTATCCCGACCCTACTGAATGATGACTCCCGCAAAAATCCACGGAAAACGGCTCTGGTACTATGCGATGAACGGCTGTTAATTCCGGTCATGCATTCTATCCCGGAAGATATCTCCAAAATAAACATTACCATGGGCTATCCGGCCCAAAACACCTCCGTCGCGGCATTACTGTATATGCTGGGGGAATTGAAAAATTACAGCAAAACCGAAAACGGTAACACCTATTACTATTATAAACCGGTCATTGCTTTACTCAACCACAAATTGATCAAAGACAGCTGCCCCGAAGACATTGACAAGATCACGGATTACATCCGAAAAAAAAATATTGTATATATTGCCGGGAAAAATCTACACTTCAACGCCCTAACCCGTGTAATCTTTTCCGAAGAGGAACAAAATATTCCCGATTATCTGCTCCGCATCTTAAAATTACTTTCGGCCTCTTCTCCGGACACGGAAAGAACACTTTATCCGCTGGAAAAGGAATTTATCTTTACTTTTTATACACAGATACAGTGCCTAAAAAACACGTTCGAAGAAGAAAAAATCGTGCCCGAGAACAAACTGTACTTACAGATCATCAATAAAATCGTCAACACAACGACAATCCCCTTTAGCGGAGAACCTCTCGAAGGATTACAAATCATGGGACTGCAAGAAACCCGTATGCTGGACTTCGACAACCTGATTCTTTTTTCCGCCAACGAAGGTATTATTCCACACACAGGGCATATTTCCTCTTTTATCCCTTACAATTTAAGAGTCGGCTTTCAGCTCCCGACTCCGGAACACCAGGATGCTCTGTTTGCTTATTACTTTTACCGGGTACTACAACGTGCCAGACAAATAAAAATCCTTTATAATTCAGTAACACAAGGCTTATCCGGTGGAGAAAAAAGCCGTTTTTTGCTCCAGATGAAATACGAATCGGGCTTACCGATCACGGAACACAATTTCCAGAACCATATCTCCGTAGAAGAAGCCCGGAAAATAGAAATCGTATACAACAAGGAAATTCTTGATACCTTATACGCATATACACAATCTCCGGAGATATCCCTGTCTCCCTCGGCCTTAAACATATACATCGACTGCCCTTTGAGATTCTATTTCAAATACATTGCCGGAATCAAGGAAAAAGAAGAAATGGCCGAAGAATTGGATCAACGCTTATTGGGAAATATCTTCCACGAATGTTCCCAATCGTTATATGCAACAGTCGCTGAACAGGAAATAACTGCGGACGTAATTAACCGGATACTTCATAACCGGGAACAGCTCGATAAACACATCCGGAAATCGTACCTGAATTTTTACGATTCACAGGTCATCCGCCTGATCGACAGCGGTAGCAACGAACTTATACTGGAAGTTATAAAAAAATACCTCCGGCAAATGTTTCAGTATGACAAAACCATATGTCCGTTCCGCATTATCTCCATGGAAAAAAGATACACCGTTCCCATCCCGATAAATACGCCAAACGGTTTAAAATCCGTATACATAGGCGGCATTATCGACCGGATAGACCAAATTGATCATGCTGTCCGGATCATTGACTATAAAACAGGAGCAGATACAACTGTTTTCCGGGATATACCGTCGATCTTCGATCCGACGGACAACAACCGGAACAAAGCTGCATTTCAAACCCTTCTTTATTGCCTGATGTTCGGCTACAATCATCCGCAATATCCGGTACTTACTCCGGGCATATACAGTACAAAACTGCTTTTCGGAAAAGATTACAACTACAAATTAAAATGCAACAATTCCTATATCTCCGATTTCAGTGCTTACAGAGAGGATTTTTATCAGTTACTTACAGAATTATTGAGTCGTCTTTTTTCTTCAGACAACTCTTTTACGCAAACTCTTAATGAAAAAAAATGCCGGACTTGTCCCTATTCCGGCATTTGCAGAAAATAAAAATACAAAAGATTCCCCAGAGCCACCACCGATAAATTTCCGACAGCCCCGGGAGAAAAATCGAATAAATAGATACCAACAAGCTTGACACAAAAAATGACATCGTCTCCAATGCCATGTCTATTTTAATCAAAGAGTTTTCCTCTATATAAAACGAGAAAGGCCATCGTATAAACGACAGCCCTCTACGTAATACATTGTATCAGCACATTTTAGCGCATATTTTATATCAATATTCGTCCTCGTTAAAAAAGAAATCATCTTTACTCGGATAATCCGGCCAAATGTCTTCGATACTTTCAAAAATTTCCTCATCATCTTCAATATCCTGAAGATTTTCAATTACTTCCATTGGTGCACCGGAACGGATAGCATAATCTATCAATTCATCTTTAGATGCAGGCCAAGGTGCATCTTCCAATTTCGACGCAAGTTCAAGGGTCCAGTACATAGTATATTCGTTTTAACCGTTTTCCAAAATTTTCGCAAAAGTAAAGTTTTTACGGGAAAAAACAATAGTGAGAGGTCAAATTATTGTTAATAATTCTAAAAACACGCTTGAAAAAGCAAAGGCTCAATATGTATTGTCGCATCCATATTCAATTCTTTTTTTATGCGAACCTCTACTCTGGTAGCCAGGGCATGTGCTTCTGCCACGGTTGTTTCTCCGGGGATTTTTACATGAAAAGTAAATTCAATATGATCCCCGTAATTATGGATATGAAAATGATGCGGAAACGCACTTTCTCCCATTTCTTCGGCAACGATCTTTTTTACTTCACTGACCGTAGCGGCAGAAGGCTCTTCCCCCAAAATTTTATTGACGGCTTCCCGGATAATTCCATAAGCGGCATAAAAAAGCATCAAAGAAACCACAATTCCCAAAGCACTGTCCATCCACCAGATATAGGGACTCAAAAATATACCCGCCAAAACGACTACGGAAGAAAGCGCATCGCTCCGGTGATGCCATCCGTCTGCCTTTACCGAAGAATTCCCGGTTATCCGGGCAATCCGGAACGCATATTGGGCCAATCCTTCTTTCACGGCAATAGAAAGGATCGTAGCAACATACGCCCATGCTCCGAAACGGGCAAATTCATGTGCCGTAAACTTAGCAATGGAATCCTTGATAAATTCGATACCGACCATCACTAACAACAAAGCAATAATAATAGCTGAAATCTGTTCCCAGCGTCCATGACCGAAAGGATGTTCTTTATCCGGTTTACGGGTTGACAAACGAATTCCGACAATGACCATCAGCGAAGTAAGAGAATCCGAAAGGGTATGCCAGGCATCTGCAATCAAAGCTACAGAAGCCGATACGATCCCTGCATAATATTTCAACACGAAAAGCAGCAAATTCAATATGACGGAGACAACTCCTTCCTGATACCCCAGCTTCGAATTAGAATTCCCCATAATTATCAAATATTTTACTCATCGGAGAAGTGTTGCAATACTCTTCGGTAGGTATTAAAAATTTTAGCCTTGGAAACGAAACCGATGTATTTATCATTCTGAATAACCGGAAGATTCCAGGCATCTGTCTCCTCAAATTTTTTCATCACGACATCCATCGGATCTTCAACATTTACAACAGCAGGCGGCGTCACCATATAATCCCGTACATAAGTCGTCGTGTACAAATCCTGATTAAACATGATTTTCCGGATATTATCCAGCAATACGATTCCCAACAACTCCCCGTTTACGTCGATTACCGGAAAAATATTCCGCGAAGATTTGGATACAACCTTCACCATATCTCCTAACGTAGCATCCACCGATATGGTTTTGAGATCGGTCTCAATTACTTTATCCAGCTTCATCAATGTAAGCACAGCCTTATCCTTATTATGAGTGATCAGATCCCCTTTCATAGCCAAACGGCGGGCATAAATAGAATGAGGCTCCATCCCCCTCCCCGTCAGATGCGCCACAACAGATGTAAGCATAAGCGGCACCAGCATAGCGTATCCCCCGGTAATCTCCGCAATCAAAAACATAGCTGTAAGCGGGGAATTCATAACTCCGGACATGACTCCCGCCATTCCGGCCAAAACGAAATAACTCACAGGCACCGTAACGATTCCGGACATATTGATCAATGTAGCTATCAAAAAGCCACCTACACCGCCGGTAAATAAACTGGGAGCAAAAACACCGCCTACACCGCCGCTACCATTGGTAAGCGCAGTAGCAATCACTTTCACGAATACCAGGCCGATAACATACAATACAACCATGAACATACTCCCTTTCAGACTGAAAAAATAGGTATTGTTCAATATATTGTCTGCATTATCTGTCAGTAAGTCCTGTAATGAGGTATACCCCTCCCCGTATAACGGAGGAAAAATATAAATCAACAAACCGAGCAATGCCCCCCCCACCAACACCTTTTTAAAAGGATTCTTGATAGAAGCCACAAAATGCTCGATACGGATATTCATCCGGATAAAATAAACCGATAAAAAACCGCAGAATATGCCTAAAATAATATAATACGGTACATTAGCCAACGAAAAATGATCGTGCACGGTAAAATCGAGAACCATCCCGTCCCCCATCAGGAAGTACACCAAAACATAGGAAGAAATAGCCGAAATCATCAACGGTATCAAAGAAGCCATTGTCAAATCCAGCATCAGCACTTCGAGCGTAAAGACAATTCCGGCAATAGGAGCCTTAAATATACCGGCAATGGCACCGGCGGCACCGCATCCGATCATTAGTGTCATGACCTTATAATTCATCCGGAAAAAGCGGGCCAGATTCGAACCGATAGAAGCCCCCGTCAACACAATGGTAGCCTCCGTACCGACAGACCCTCCGAAACCGATCGTAATCGTACTGGCAATCATCGATGAATAATTGTTATGAGGCTTTATCATACTGTTCCGGCGTGAAATCGCATACAACACTTTCGTTACCCCATGACTGATATCTTCACGCACAAAATAACGGACAAAAAGAGACGTCAACCATATACCTATAAAAGGATAAATAAAAAAAAGCAAACTTCCCCCGTCCACCTGAAGCCGTTCTGTAAAAAACAAATGGGTATAATGCACCATATTCTTCAACATAACAGCAGCCAGTCCGGTCACGACGCCCACCAACAGGCTCAAAACCAGAATAAAATTCTTTTCTTTTACATAGCGTACCCGCCAAATCAAAAAACGTCCGAACCAATTACTCCACCACGACATGATTTCAATATTAAGACAGTCCTGTCACTGTATGCAACATCATTTGTCTTGTCTATTTTTTATTAATACTTTTCAATGAACCGTACTGCGGATAAAACTCCAGTGACAACCCCTCATTACTGATGACATCCGTTGGAATTGTTTTAATTACGCCGAGTTGTGGAACAACTGTAGGGAAACTCTGCAAAACCTCGTTGACTTTCATTAAACTCACGGTTGCTGTTGCCGGAACACGATAATAAATCGCACTGGAAGCAGGCACCGTTGTATTATCGGAAGGGGCTGACGGAACAATGACATTGTCTACTCTAATTCCATAAGCCATTGCCGAGACATTTCTTTTCGGCACAATACCGGCAGCTTCTGTAAAGCGGAATGCCACAACGGTCTCTCCGGCCTTTTCCGGAACAACGGTAAATGTTTGCTCAAAACGCTGTACAGACTCTTTCCCCATAAATAACATCAGGTAATCTTTTTCCATGCGATCGAATTCTTTCAGAATAATACGCAAGGATTCTCCGTCCGGCACACTGTTCTCCGCTGCCAACAACCGGGTACGCTCTGAACGTATCCTAAAAATTTCTTTTACGGCTTCACTCATATTATCTTCCGCACTCTTCGTCGTATATCTGACAATAGGATCCCATATTTTTTTCATCACTCCGTCAATCTCCTGATATGTGTAATTGGTATCAAGCACTTCTTTCAACGGATTATAGGTGTTCAGCGATGTTATATCCACGACCTCTTCCGTCTCCTCCTGAAAAGGCACATAACTCCAAACAGCATCCGGCACCGGCGATGCCGAAGAACGGGCTGCAACACCTGCAATAAACCCCTCCGGACTCAAACTCAACATGACAGGATTATAATCGCCGCTGCTCGTCATAGCGTACATTGCATTTTCATCCGGGATATAATAAGGCTTCATTTCAATATCAACGATCCTCCAATAATTTCCGGCTACGGTAATGTCGGGTTTCACCCCCAACTCCCGTTCGGCATTTTTCCAGAAAGGTCCGGGAACCTGATGCGTACATTCCAATTGAACCTTCACTTGATAAGCAACTTTAGGCAAACAGTAATTTACCGTAAGAGGCGTTGTTATTTCTTTCTTTTTCTGTGCCGTCACGGAAAAAAAGATTCCGGCAGTCAATAACAATACAAAAGCAATCTTTCTCATAAACGTTGTGATTTATTCCTTATTACTTCGTTTTTTACTAATTCCAAAGTATGCCAGGCCTTCCCCATATTTTCAGCAACCAAACCCGCATATACCCCTCTTTCTCCAACCTCTTCAGCCACATAATCCCCCACCAGTCCATGGGCATAAACGGCACATTTGACAGCTTCTTCAGAAGGCATTCCGTTCGCCGATAAAGCCAGTATAACCCCTGTCAACACATCTCCCATCCCTCCTTTAGCCATTCCGGGATTACCGGTCATATTAAACCAGTATTTTCCGGCAGGCGATACGATAACCGTATGAGCACCTTTCAGTAAAATACATACGTTATAACGACTTGCAAAAATGCTTAATTTATTTAATCTCTCAAAATCATTTCCGCTTTTTCCGGCCAATCTTTCAAATTCTTTAGGATGAGGAGTAAGTATAGACCCCTCGGGCAACCTATCCAACAGAGCAGGATGAGCTGCCAATATATTCAAAGCATCTGCATCCAGTATAAGAGGCCTCTTCCACTCTTCCAGTAGCATTTTTAACGCCCGTACCGTTTCCGGCTTTTGTCCCAATCCCGGACCAACGGCTATCGCATCGTATTTTTCCGCATTCTTCAACACCGAAAAACAACATTCAGAAAGATCCGTATCCACCAAAGCTTCCGGAACGGCCATCTGTATCAATTGCCGTTCCCCGCACGGGATATGACAACTAAGCAAACCGAGTCCCGAACGCACCGCGGCTTTGGCCGCCAGAATCGCCGCTCCCATCATACCCTGTGAACCGGCAATCAGCAAACCGTGCCCATTCGTTCCTTTGTGGGCAAAAGTTTCCGCTACCGGTAATTCATCTGCAACAAGACGCTCTGTTAAATAATAATAAGGGGTAGATGTAAGTGAAATTCCCTCCGGATGAAGTCCGATATCGACTATACTCCACTTACCGACAAAAGCAGCATTCTCCGGAAACATAAAAGCCAGTTTGGGAAATTGAAACGTCAATGTATAGTCAGCCCGTACAATACAATCCCTGTCATTGCCTGAATTATCCTCTCCCATCAGACCGGAAGGAATATCCACAGCCACTACCCGGTTAGGAACCGCATTGATTTTACGAATCACGTCTGCTGCCGGTCCGGTAACAGGACGATTGAGGCCGGAACCGAACATGGCGTCTATAATTACAGCATTCTCTTCCAATACAAAATCATTCTCCCCCGATACCACGACGATTTTCCCTTTCCAGCGTTCACTATTCTTCTCACAATCCGGACTCATTTTTGTCCCGGCCAACTGAAATACAGTAACCGCATATCCTTTTTCTGCCAGTAACCGGGCAATGACAAAACCGTCACCCCCATTGTTACCTCTGCCTGCAATTACCGTAAACCGGACATAATTGCCATAAATTTCTAAAAATTTTTCAGTCCATTTTATAGCAGCCCTCTCCATGAGGTCTATCGATTTTATAGGCTCATGTTCAATCGTATAGCGATCCAGTTCTGCGATCTGCAAGGTTTTAAAGATTTTATTTAACATTCTCATCTGTCTACTCAAACGTTTTAAAATCGAAAAATAAAGAAAAATTCTTATATTTGCCCCCGCTGAAAATAATAATTAAATCTAAATAATTAAGTCTATGTTTAAAAACCAACCTAAAGGACTGTATGCCCTGGCTCTTGCCAACACAGGAGAACGTTTCGGGTATTACACGATGCTTGCTATTTTTACACTTTTCCTGCAGGCAAAATTTGGCTTTAGTTCAACAGCTACATCTAACATTTTTGCTGGTTTCTTGGCCTTAGTTTATTTTTTACCAATTTTAGGAGGTATTCTTGCCGATAAATTTGGTTACGGAAAAATGGTAACGGCCGGTATCGTTGTCATGTTTGCCGGTTATACCTGCCTTGCAATCCCTACCGGGGGTGATGCTTTCGGTATTGCTGCCATGTTCGGGGCACTTTTCCTAATAGCATTGGGTACAGGCTTATTCAAAGGCAATCTTCAGGTAATGGTCGGTAATCTTTACGACGACCCGAAATATTCAGACAAACGCGACACCGCATTCAGTCTATTTTATATGGCTATCAATATCGGTGCTCTTTTTGCTCCTACAGCTGCCTCAAAAATTACGGAACATTTCATGGGAAAAGCCGGTTTCAAATACCAAGGCGATATTCCTGCCCTTTGTCACGAATTTTTGGATAAAGGACAAGAAATGGCAACCGAATCACTCAATACATTGACTCAATTTGCTCACCAAGTATCCGGATTCAACGGAGACCTGGCTGCATTCTCTCATAAATACATCGATGAGCTATCTCTTTCATACCACTATGGATTTGCCGTGGCATGTATTTCACTTATCGCATCAATGCTTATCTACCAGGTATTCAAGAGAACCTTCAAACATGCAGATGTCAACACAAAACAAGCTGCTGCAAACGGAAAACAAGAAAATATTGTGGAATTAACACCGGAGCAAACAAAATCCCGTATCACAGCTCTTGTTTTAGTATTTGCTGTTGTTATCTTCTTCTGGATGGCATTCCACCAAAACGGACTTACCCTTACCTTCTTTGCCCGTGACTATACGGCCAGAACCGCAGACGGTGCTTTAGGCATGAGCTTCAACGTGTTTAACCTGGTATTCGTTATCACATTAATATACAGTTTATTCTCTTTGTTCCAATCGAAAGAGATGAAATCAAAACTGATATCGGCTGCAGTAGCTTGCCTTTCCATAGGTATTTTAGTATACAAATATATGGGTTTACAGCCGGGTAGTTTTATTGAAGTTCTTCCTCAAATGTTCCAACAGTTCAACCCATTCTTCGTTGTAGCTCTTACTCCTGTATCTCTTGCAGTATTCGGAGCTTTAGCCAAGAGAGGCAACGAACCTTCAGCTCCCCGTAAAATCGGTATCGGTATGCTTATCGCAGCATTAGGTTTTGCAGTGATGGCATTCTTTTCAATGGGACTTCCTACCCCCAATCCGGATGGAGCAACTGTAATAGCTAACGACCTGCTTGTATCTCCTTCTGTTCTTATCAACACCTACCTTGTATTGACATTTGCAGAGCTATTCCTTTCACCCATGGGTATCTCATTCGTGTCGAAAGTAGCTCCTCCCAAATACAAAGGTCTTATGATGGGTCTCTGGTTCGGAGCTACCGCTGTCGGTAACTACCTGGTATCCATTATCGGTATGCTTTGGGGACATATGGAACTATGGGCATTGTGGTCAATCCTCATTACGCTTTGTCTACTCTCTGCATTATTCATTTTTATGATGATGAAACGCTTGGAGAATGCAACGAAATAAATAGGAATTCTATAAACCAAATAGGAGGAAAACAAAACAGTTTTCCTCCTATTTTTATTTTTACTTTTCTATTCCTTCCCACAATAATTCACAAGCATCAATAAACTACCGGTCTTTAAATATTTTCAGCTTTCATTCGACGACAAAAACATTTCCACTCCTGCGATAATAACGGGTTTGCTCCTATCTCCACTCTATGCTATTTTTAAATAACCCTAAAATCTTCAAACACCAAATTTTAATCAAATAACTCTAAAGCAGTTCAAGGAGTTGCTTTTTTCACTATATTCGCTTTAATAAACAACCAGGAACATGTTAAAACGAATACAATCTTCTTTCGCAGCACGACTTCAAATCCATATACTTTTTTTCCTTACACTACTCTTTGCCATGAGCTCTGCCATATTCTATCATTATGCCAATCGTTTTATAGAGACCAATGCCTATGAAAATTTTAACCATATAGCAGAGAAAACCAATCTTCGTATGACCCGTCTGTTACGTATGGTAGAAAAAATCCCCAATAACATGGGGTGGGTGATCACGGAATATATCCAGGATCCGAACACCATTTACAATATAACACGCCAGATTGTCGAAAGCAACGATGAAATATTCGGATGTGCCATCGCTTTCGAACCATACTATTTTACGGAAAAAGGCAAATACTTTGCCCCTTATTCATACATGGAAGGTGATTCTGTTATAACAACCGAGCTTGACGACGCTTACGATTACTACCAAAAAAATTGGTATCGTATCGCCAAAGAAAAGAATACCTCCCGTTGGAGCAGACCTTACCACGATTTCGGGAACAGAAGTGTAATGACAACCACCTATTCGGTCCCCCTAAAAGATCAGAATGAAAATATCATCGGTGTATTTTCTGTAGACTTGTCTTTACAATACATCGGTAAATTCATTGAAGCTAACATCGATTATCCCGGCGGGTATACGATCGTAGTTGATAAAAACGGTAATTATGTCATCAGTACACTGGATTGCCAACTCATAAAAAACGTAACCGCATTCGATGTCGCTGCCGGCATGAAAGACCCGTCTGCAATGGATGTAGCCCATCGCATTGTCAGTGGAGAAACCGGCAAAGGGATATTTTACGACAAAGGGATCAAATCCTATGCCTTCTACAGTCCGATTATAGGCACAGAATGGTATATGGCCATCATCTGTCCTTATGATGAAATATTCGTCAACTTACGCTATTTCCACTTCATTGTACTCTTCTCATTCATTCTTTTTATGATAGCGATCTATCTGATAAGTTCCTTGTCCATCAAGAAAATAACGGCTCCATTGAATAAATTTGCCTTATCAGCCCGCTGTATTGCCTCCGGTAACTTCAATGCACCTCTGCCCAAAATCCGATCGTGTGATGAGATGAAAGAACTGCACGACTCTTTTCAATACATGCAGAATCAATTGACTCAGTATATTGCCAACTTAAAAGAAGCAACCACATTGAAAGAAAAAATGGAAAGTGAGTTACGTATTGCCCACCAAATTCAAATGGGCATGCTACCGAAAAATTTTTCTACCTTTTCCGAAAAAGAGAATCTGGATCTCTTTGCTATATTATACCCTGCCAAAGCCGTCGGAGGTGATTTTTACGACTTCTTCATGATCGGAGACGAACTGTATTTTGCCATCGGAGATGTTTCGGGAAAAGGTATTCCAGCCTCCCTGCTGATGTCATATACACTCAGTCTTTTACGGTCTTTCTCTACCAATCCGACATCCCCTTCGGATATTGCCCGTTATCTGAATAACCGGATAACAGAACGAAACGAAGCCGACATGTTCGTTACTTTCTTTATCGGTACCCTGAATCTGAAAACAGGTCTTCTGAAATACAGCAATGCGGGTCATATGCCCCCGGTAATGACCTATCCGGATCGCAGTATATCGTTTTTCGACATTCATGCAGAACTTCCCTTAGGCATCATAAAGGACTACACATACGAAGAATACAGCTATATGTTCTCTCCGGGGTCCGGAATATTACTCTATACAGATGGGGTAACTGAAGCCGAAAATGCAAAAAATGAATTTTATACCAAGGAGCGCCTCATCAGTATCGTACATACCAACCGGGAATTACATCCCCGGGAATTCATCAAAAAAATCATGGCTGATATTCAAGCCCATGTTCAGGATTACGAACAAAGCGACGACCTTACCCTATTGACCATCATATATGGTGAAGAGTGGATGAAGGATAAAAAATAGGGCAAGAAATCCTCCAAAAAAAATATTTTCATTTTTTGTATAAATAAAAAAAAAGCTTACTTTTGTGCCGTTGAAATCAACACCACTGTTCAATGGTGTAATGGCAGCACAACAGATTCTGGTCCTGTTAGTCAAGGTTCGAATCCTTGTTGAACAACAAAACCCGGCTTTCGCCGGGTTTTTCTTTTATAACCATCTCTTAAAGAAGACTTTCGATCAGCTTGTCATCGGCCATATTCGGCAACGTCACTTTCAGATCCGGATTCTCTTCCATAGCCCGTTTTATCGCAAAAACGGCCCCTTCATTACGGGCCCAACTCCGGCGTGAAATACCGTTATTCACATCCCAGAATAACATACATTTCAAGCGTCGGTCGGCTTCAGCCGAACCGTCGAGAACCATACCGAAACCACCGTTAATCACTTCTCCCCAACCTACACCTCCGCCGTTATGGATAGACACCCAGGTCGCTCCCCGGAAAGAATCTCCGATTACATTCTGAATAGCCATATCGGCCGTAAAACGAGACCCGTCATATATATTGGACGTTTCCCGGTAAGGAGAATCCGTTCCGGAAACATCATGATGATCACGCCCCAGCACAACCGGTGCAGATAATTCTCCGGCAGCAATCGCCTTATTAAAAGCCTCGGCTATACGGATACGTCCTTCGGCATCTGCATACAGAATACGGGCCTGTGAACCGACCACCAGATGGTTTTCTCCCGCAGCTTTTATCCAACGGATATTATCATGCATCTGCTGTTGGATCTCCCGGGGCGAACCGGCAGCCAATTCATTTAATACCTTACAAGCCAACTCATCCGTTTTAGCTAAATCCTTCGGATCACCGCTACTGCACACCCAACGGAACGGCCCGAAACCATAATCGAAACACATCGGTCCCATAATGTCCTGCACATAAGAAGGATACTTGAAATCTCCGTCCGGTTTCAACACATCGGCTCCCGCACGGGAAGACTCTAGCAGAAATGCATTTCCGTAATCGAAAAAATACGTATCGAAACGCGCCACACATTTATTGATTGCCGCAACATGACGACGTAATGACTCCTGTACCTTTTCTTTGAATTTTTCCGGCTCTTCAGCCATCATCCGCTTACTCTCCTCAAAACTTATTCCTACCGGATAATAACCGCCGGCCCACGGATTATGCAAAGAAGTCTGATCTGACCCAAGTTCGACAACCACATCTTCCTCTGCCAAACGCTCCCATAAATCCACCACATTGCCCTGATAAGCAATGGAAACGACTTCTTTACCGGCTTTTGCTTTCCGGACGCGTGTCATCAAAACATCCAGATCATCGATCACCTCATCCACCCATCCCTGGGAATGACGGGTATGCGTCGCTTTCGGATTGATTTCTGCCGTAATACTTACGCAACCGGCAATATTTCCCGCCTTAGGCTGCGCTCCGGACATCCCCCCTAAACCGGCCGTCACAAACAATTTACCGGCTAATCCTTCCCCATGCTTCGAAATTTTACGTCCGGCATTCAACACCGTAATCGTTGTTCCGTGAACAATCCCTTGCGGACCGATATACATATACGAACCGGCTGTCATCTGACCGTATTGAGATACTCCCAAAGCATTAAAACGTTCCCAGTCATCGGGCTTGGAATAATTCGGAATCACCATTCCATTCGTCACCACCACCCGTGGAGCCTCCTTGTGCGAAGGAAATAAGCCCATCGGATGTCCGGAATACATGACCAACGTCTGTTCATCCGTCATTTCCGACAAATATTTCATCGTCAAACGATACTGCGCCCAATTCTGAAAAACAGCCCCATTCCCACCGTATGTGATCAACTCATGCGGATGCTGAGCCACAGCTTTATCCAGATTATTGTTGATCATCAGCATAATAGCTGCCGCCTGCAAACTATTGTGGGGATAATCGTATATATTACGTGCATACATCTCATAATCGGGACGGAAACGATACATATAAATACGTCCGTATTTTTCCAATTCCTCTGCAAACTCACGAGCCAATACAGCATGATGACGCGGTTCAAAATACCGCAATGCATTCCGGATTGCCAATTTCTTTTCCTCCCGGGTTAAAATGTCTTTCCGCTTCGGCGCATGATTTACCTCCGGATCATAAGGTTTCTGTGCAGGCAATTCTGACGGTATACCTTCCCGGATAGATTGTTGAAATTCCTTTAATGTCATAGTATATCTTAATTAATTACTTTTTACGAACAGGCTAATTTACGACTTTAAAACGATTCCGAAAAATAATTTTCTATTATCTTGTATTACAAATTTTAAACTCCAAGACCTGTTTGCGGAACAAAAACCGATTTGAACCAACTTGAACCAATCTGAACATCAATTATTTCGATAATTTTTAATTATTTTGATATTGAATCAAAAAACAAGAGATATGCACACTTTAAACAGACGGTCAATTCTATCCGCTGCACTCATAATATCTTTATTTTCATGCAGCAAAAATGAAACAAATCCAGATAAAGATTCCCCTGTCATAGAAATTAAAGTTCCTGATATTACATTACCGGAAATCTCCGACGGCAGTACAACAGCTAATTTCACCGCATCCGCTCCCTGGACGCTGGAAGTGAGTAATACCAGATCTTCACCGGATTGGTTAACCGTCTCTCCCACAAGCGGAAAAGCAGGAGACGTTACATTGACGGTCACAACAACCGAAGCCAACGAAGACTACGACGACCGCAATGCATATATGAAAATAAAAGCAGGCTCCGTAACAAAAATCATCACGGTTACACAAAAGAAAAAGGAAGCTTTATTGTTATCGAAAGATCGCTATGAAATATCTCCCGAAGGAGGACGTTTCAGCGTAGAAGTAAAAAGTAATGTCAGTTATCAGGTTACGATAGATGAAAATGGTAAGGATTGGCTGTCCCAAGTCATCGAAAGCAGAGCCCTTCAGACATCGAATGTACATTTCAGCGTCTCTTCCGGATCATTTGACGGAAACAGGCAGGGAACCATTATTTTCAATAGTGAAAACTTAAGTGATACGGTATATGTGTATCAAGCCCGCAAAGACGGGCTAATATTGACTCAACGGACAAAAAATATAGACGCATCGGCACAATCTTTTGATGTAGAATTAAGATCGAACATCGAGTACGAAGTCATCATGAGGGGAGGCGATTGGCTGCGCAGGGTAGAGACAAGAGCCATGCGGGTAGACAGGGTAAGCTTTTCAACAGATGAAAATACCGGGTACGACAACCGTACATTAAACGTTATTTTTAAAGATAAAAATTCGGCATTGGCAGATACGTTAACGGTTACCCAGGCACAGAAAAATGCATTGATACTTTCTGAAAAAAGATACACCGTAGGACCGGAAGGCAGCATTATCAATGTGGAATTACTATCGAATACCGACTATAATGTAGTAATGCCGGAAAACGCAGGGTGGATTACAGAATTAAAAACAAAAGGCTTGGAAACCTATAATCATAAATTCAACATCGCAGCATACGAAGGTCAGTCCAAGCGCTCCGCATTCGTGCTGTTCCGGGACAAAGCAAAGTCTATGACGGACACCCTTTTCATCACACAAAACGGATCAGACATCGCAAACCCATACATTAAAATAAAATACCCGTATGAAGACTTCGACGGTTTCATCGTCCAAAAAGACGGCGGTATCATCAATTTTGAAATAGATGCCAATGTGGATTATAAACTTTCGATGAACCCTAAAGACAGTACCTGGATAAAAGAAAAATCAAAAACAGGAGACAAATACGAATTTTATATTGCCAAGAATCTTTCTCAGCAAATGATTCTGGGACATATTTTTGTAGAAAATCAACATTATCAACTCAAAGATACGATTCTGATAGGACTTCTCCCCAATGTCGACTATTATATCCATATCCCTAAAACGACATACGATATCCCTTGGAGAGGAGATATAGCAGACAGCGACTGTCTTTTGGACGGACAGCAAAGATTTGATATACCTTTCAGCACAAACGACGAGTTTTTCGAATATGAGGTAAACTTTAAGGGAGAAAGATGGGGAGATGTCAATGCCGATGAAAGAGGAAATAGCAATGAGGCAGACTGGGTGTTTCACGTTACCGTCAACAAAAATATTCTCAGTGCCGAACGAGAAATGCAAATCAGACTCTACACCATCGACAACACCGTAAAAAAGACGATAACGATCCGCCAGGCATCTGCCCCGGAAGGGTACCCGGAAAAATGGAATATTACTGTAGAAGCGGATCAGCTCCATTCCGTGATACGGGAGTGTGAAGCCGGTCAGGTAAAAGAACTTCAAATCAGCGGTTCACTCAGTGAAAACGATCTGAGTTATATCAATGCCATGGAAAAACTCGAAAAACTTGATCTTTCAGGAACAAACCTCACCCGGCTCGAACTGAGTGGTTGGATGCTTCCCAACCTGAAGGCTGTTCAACTGCCGGCCGGTCTTCAAATATTGGGACTGAATACATTTTACGGATGTACAAACCTAAAGAATATCACTCTACCGGAAGGATTACAGGAGATAGGCACAAGAGCATTTTATAATTCCGGACTGGAAACCATACGTATACCTGTTTCAGTCGGTAAAATCGGTACTCACGCTTTTGCAGGATCTGCCCTTACTGCAGTTTATTTTCAGGAAGGAACTTTTTTACATGACATCGGTGACGGCGCTTTTTCGACCTGTACTTCTTTGGTGAATGTGTACGGTAAACTGAATGAAATAGGCCAAAGTATGTTCTATAATTGTACGTCATTAAAATCCGTTACTCTAGCCGAAGGAATCGAATACATTTCAACATCAGGTTTTGAAGGAGCTTCGGCTTTGGAAGCCTTATCTTTACCAAGTACTTTAAACTATCTGTTTCCGGACGCATTTAAGGGCTGTACTTCGCTGACTGCTCTATATGTATATAGTCCTACAGGATTGGACATGCGCAGCTTTCCCGAGATTTTCGGAAATGTAAACGCAGCATTTAAAATATACTTCCTGCCGGATGTATACAACCAGTTGGAGGAAAACGATTGGGGTTTATTCAAAGGATATGAAAATCACGTCGGAATGTTTGAAAACAGTCATTAAAGTATTTCAGTCCGAAGAACTCAGAATCTTGCAATATATTCATACAGGTTTGTAAGACTTTCTTAAAAAAACAACAGACAAAACAACTTAAAATTTCCGGTAGAATCTTTACCGGAAATTTAATATATAATTCCATAATTTAATCTATACAACTTAAAAGCTTTATTTCATCGTATTTTTATACTAACAAAATCAACCTGCAAATAATCAAGGTCAGCATAAAAGGTAATAAAAATTCAACAAACTCCGGTAAACGGCACGCCAGCCTCCACGACAGCAACAACAAAGCAAAAAATAAAGGCCGCGAACAGTTTATTCCACTGGTAAACAACAAAAAATACCGTCCATTACTTACAATGAGCAGCACATTTTTCTATCTTTGTCAGTATGAATATAGTATCAGAATAAATTATCAACCAAAATGAAAGTAAATATTCTTATTGTATTTTTTCTATTGGCTATATCTGTGGAAGCACAACAATCTTCCATCACAATTGCAAATGCGGAATGCCCAGACAATACATACTTATCTTTCGGACGCCCTGTTGATAACGATCCGGCACACTTCATGCAAGCAGCAGATTTTTTTATTTTCAACAATGGCAAAACCACCAGAAACTTCCATTGGGACAAACCCGTATTCATCATGATTACAGGAAACAAATACTGTCCGAAACAAAGAATCATACTTTGTCCGGGAGACAGCATCTTCATACAGATTAAATCAGATGGAAATTTAGTATTCGAAGGTACGAATGCAGAAGGAAATAATTTGCTCAAGGAACAAAATCTGCTCACCAGCGGTACCATCGACATCGGGAAAGAACTGAAATCATCCTCATCAAAAGAAAAAATAATTTCAGAGCTTGAAAATAAAAAGCAGATATTATTTGCTCCAATAGATAAGCTATATGAAGATAAAAAAATCAGCAAAGATTTCCTGAACTTTTTTGAAAAAGAATTCGATATGGTGTTTTCCCACGCCATACGGGGAAAAATTCACCATTCAAACTTGACAGAGCAGGAAAAGAAAGAGGTACTTTGCCATTTTTATACAAAATATAATCCGTTCGACAGCAAATATGCTGGCAACTCCATGAGATTATCCAATATGTCAAACGTGGCACGGCTGATGAGTGAGGGGGTTATTCCGAAAGGCGACATATATCCGACCGGACTATGGAATGAAGACCAGAAATTCAAAGAATATATGCCGATGGATTGTCAGGAAGCAAGCTTTGCCAATGGATTGCAGATCAGACGAAACATCATGGGTATTGAAAGCGATGCACAATATTATTCCAACATTGAGCTCTTGAAGAAAAGCTTTCCCGCAAGTATTTATTTGCCGGCTTTGGAGATGTATAGCCAAGACAGCCACAATTCCAACAATGCACATGGAGTGTTCGTATACAACGAGATGAGCGGATTGGGCAAACTTGCCCAATATCCTTCGATGGATCTTCGGGCACTCATTAAAGACTATTTTAAGGGGACACCGGTTTTAGTCGATATGTGGGCAACATATTGCGCTCCCTGCAAAAAAGAGTTCTTATATAACAAGGAAGTTCATCAATGGCTTGATTCTCAAAAAATAAAACTTTTATATGTAAGCGTGGATTTTCCCAACAATTCCAAAAAGTGGGAAAACGACGTATCTAAATATCATTTAAACGGTTATCACTACTTTATAACTTCTAAAGCCGATAAACTGCTATCCGATTTCCTGGGAAATACCATGACAATACCGAGATATTTGTTGTTTGACGAAGAAGGTAATTTGCTTTCAAACACGTTGCCCAGACCTTCATCTGGAAAATTCTATAAAGCCATTGAAGAATTACTATATAATAAAGGCTTTTAATGACTTTTTTTATGAGAGTTTTTGTAACAGCAAGCTTTCGTTAATGCATTCTTGTCTGTGACTTCCGAGATATCCCCTCACATTAGTGTAAAATGTGATATATGGATCAATTCATTACAATTAAGGTAATTCTATCCCGTCATATACACTGATTCGGGATAATCTAAGATTTTTAAAATTCCGTTTGTAATTATCCCATTGTGTACCATTTACAACAGTAATTGTTTTAACCTTAACTTTTCCCAATAGCCTGTTTTCCTCCGGCTTTCTTAAATTCGACGGCTTATAAATATACAAAGAGTCTATGCCATTTGATTTATAAAAGATTTCCGAATCATAAAAAATAATATCATGTTCTTCCGGATATGTATGGTCTGTATCAGAAAAAAAGATTCTGTAATGATTCCCTAGCAAACCCCACATTTTTGATTTTACAAAAATACATTGATCTACTTCTTCATAGACTATTGTCGTTGAATGTTCTTCTGTCTTGTTTATTACTGAAAATATTTGCATTAACACATATAGATAATAGAATAAAAAGAATACAAATAACAGCAATATCCCCCATAAAATTCTTTTTTTATTTCTTCTTTCCATAATCACTTATTCCTCTTTACCGTTGTATTTAAAGCGGTTATTGGCAGATAAAGCATAACCGCTACACTTTTGACGCAAACCGAAAGGATAGTAATCATTGCGCTCTTTAACCCGCGCCTGACTATCGACGATCGCCCGTCCCCCTAAATGCCCCTGCCGGTAATAGTATAGTGCAAAGGAACGGAACTTTCAGTTTATTGTAATTTAAAAACTCCGTCCCTGTAAGTTATTAGCTAATTATTTACAGTGTATAATCTGTCTTTATACAAATAAATGTCAAAATTTGATCCGGAGAAAAAAAGTAATAATACCAGATACCTGTTAGTACGGATATTACTTCTATGACAGAAATATTTTTGTATTGAGACTCATCTTTAATAAAATCCGTCCGAAATTTTGCGGCTGATTTATCATATCCGACATTGTCTTTTATAAAATTCAGCAGAAATTCTCTTTTGGTCATTCCGACCCGAATGCCATCATACAATTGAATACGATCGTTGTATATCAGTCCCCGTACGATTTCTATCTTCCCGGTGATACTTATATCCTGAACAAATTCGATATAATTAGGGTTCATCCTTACAATATATATAGATAGTTCATCAAACAATGAGTCTGTTTGTAAATTCGTCCAATGTTTCTTTATATAATTCTTTTCAAAATCATTCCAGGTATCATATTGACCGAAAGGGTGATACAGATGATCATCATCCGAAACGATAATCAGTGTATCCGACTTTACGTAAGCTTCACATATCGTAACACTATCAGACAAATGATTACCCGATAAAAGACTGATTTCCAATCCGGAATCTCGACTGTTTTTCAGACTCGAATAACAGGTATCGGTAATCAAAAAACAGAGCAATAGAAAAAATAGTGTTTTCATACGGTATATTAATTATTTGTTTTTGAAATCCCCCCAAATGTTATATCTAAATTATATTCGACCTCTTTTTAATTCAGTTCAAAGGGACGGAACTTTCAGTTTATTGCAATTTAAAAGCTCCGTCCCTGTGAGTTATTAACTATTATTTACAGTGTATAATCTGTCTTTATACAAATAAACGTCAAAATTTGATCCGGAGAAAAAAAGTAATAATACCAAATACCTGCAACGACAGAAATTACTTCTATAACAGAAATATTTTTGTATTGAGATTCATCTTTAATAAAATCCGTTCGAAATTTTGCGGCTGATTCATAATATCTCATATCGTCTTTAATAAAATTCAGCAGAAATTCTCTTTTGGTCATTCCGACCCGAATGCCATCATACAGTTGAATACGATCGTTATATATCAGTCCCCGTACGATTTCTATCTTCCCGGTGATATCTATATCTTGAACAAATTCGATATAGTTGGGGCTCATTCTTATAGTATATACATCTACATCATTGGTAAACAATGAGTCCGTTTGTAAATTCGTCCAATGTTTCTTTATATAATTTTTCTCAAAATCATTCCAGGTATCGTATTGACCAAAAGGATGGTACAGATGATCATCATCCGACACAATACTCAACGTATCCGATTTTCTATAAACTTCGTATATAGTAACACTGTCAGTCAAATGATTACCCGATAAAAGACTGATTTCCAATCCGGAATCTCGACTGTTTTTCAGACTCGAATAACAGGTATCGGTAATCAAAAAACAGAGCAATAGAAAAAATAGTGTTTTCATACGGTACTAATTATTGGTTTTAAAATGATCCCCAAATGTTATATTAAATTATATTCGACATCTTTTAGATTCAGTTCACAAGGACGGAGCTTTTAAATTGCAATAAACTGAAAGTTCCGTCCCTGTGATCTATTAGCTTATTAAAATTTATTTACATTTGACAATCTGTCTTTATACAAATAGATTTTAAAATTTGATCAGGAGAAAAAAAGTAATAATACCAAATACCAGCAACGACAGAAATTACTTCTATAACAGAAATATTTTTATACTGAGATTCATCTTTAATAAAATCCGTCCGAAATTTTGCAGCTGATTTATAATATCTCATATCGTTTTTAATAAAATTCAACAGAAATTCTTTTTTGGTCATTCCAATCTTAATATCATTATATAATCCTATACGATTGTCATAAAGCATACCCCGTAACATTTCCATTTTTCCGGTTGTTTCTATATCTTTAAATAACTCTAAATAGTTAGAGCCTATTCTTATATGATATATAGCATAATCATTAAATAAAGAATCTATTTGTAAATTCATCCAATGTTTTCTTATATAATTTTTCTCAAAATCATTCCATGTATCATATTGTCCGAAAGGATAGTACAGATGATCATCATCCGACACAATACTCAACGTATCCGATTTTCTATAAACTTCGTATATCGTAATACTATCAGTCAAATGATTACCCGATAAAGGATCGATCTCCCAAACAACGTTTCGGCTATTTCCGGGATTTGAATAACATATATTAGTAATCAAAAAACAGAGCAATAGAAAAAATAGTGTTTTCATATTTTGCATTTAATTATTTGTTTTAAACTAATCTATAAGACTTTGCATAAATTCTTTTAATTTTTCGTAAACGGATGCCCAATCCGCTGCAACATCCCTTACCTCCGAAGCAGATTCCGGTAGCGGATTTTCATAATCATCCAGCTTCCCATCCCGGGTTTCCTGTCGGGGTCTGTAATAACCGTAAAATTTCGAATTTCGATATTTATCGGGTGTGGTAAAACCAGGATTCTCCATAGATGGTCTGCTTCCTCCTCTTGCATGTGTCAGCTTGATCTCTCCCACCCCATTCACTCCCGTTACAACCCCGACATGTCCGGCCCATACGGCTATATCCCCCTCCAAGGGCTCATCCTCCGAATGAATAAACTGTTCCTCATTACTGAAAAATTCATATAAAGCCGATGAATTCTTGGCCACTACTCCATCGGTAATCTCATCTGCAGCTAACACCCTGCATACAAACTCCGAGCAATCCATAAATTCTTTTGCAGCGGCAGTATTCGCTGTTCTGAGTAGCCCCGTTTCTTGCTTATATCCTATCCCAATCATACTTTTTGCTGCCTTAATCCTGTCCTTTGGCCCGAATCCTTTATAATCAATATAGCGTATCGGATTGTTGCCGGCATAATTATACGGACTCAATCCGTAGTATTTTTCACTTAAAGGATCGACCGTAAACCACCGTCCCAAAACAGCATCGTACATGCGGGCTCCGTAATCCAGATGCCCCAAATCGCCGATGGTTTGCTCTTCTTTACCGTTGTATTTAAAACGGTTAACAGTAGACAAAGCATAACCGCTACGCTTTTGACGCAAACCGAAAGGATAGTAATCATTGCGCTCTTTAACCCGCCCCAAACTATCGATAATCACCCGGACACTCCCTAAATGATCCCGCAAATAATAGTATACCTCCTGATTACCACCTCCTACTACAATCTGTCCGCCATCGAACAAAACTCCCGATAAACTCAATGAACTGCCGTTACGCGTCAGAATAAAACTTCCCCGGTAATCATATCCCTTACCGTCATTTCCCCGAACTCCCAGTTTTTCTCCTCCGGCCGTATAGCTATATCGCACCTTTTCCGTTGCTCCGGATTTCACCTGCTCCAACAAATTTAAGTAATTATATCGATAATTCAAAGCACGACGACTGTCTGTCAATAAATTACCGTTTCCGTCGTACGTATAATTCCCCACAAGGTTGGGCTCCGCGTACATATACATCGCCCGGTAAAGTAGCTGCATTTTCAGTCAGCGATGTCAATAAGATTGTTTGTAATAAATTTAATTAACAAAAAAACGACCTGCAAAAAAATAACCTTATCAACGGGGTTGTAAATGATTGATTTTGAGTACCGTTTTTTACAAAAACCTTATCAGTTCAAAAACGGTCATATTTTATCGGGGAAACAGGCGGAAAAAAGAAGATTCGGATACCGGCCTTCACAATCGGTGCTGATATCATGGCTTCAAGTATCTCACCTACATACTTGAAAAAAAACAGCGAAGCAAAATGTAGAATTCGATCTAAAAAATAGTGAATGAATTCGGCTTAATAACGATACCGACACGTAGCCAATGGTGGAAATGGTTATAATCGATCATACTCTCCCCGTACCCATTGTAATATTGCAAAAAGAAATATTGATTGTCAAAACGAAACATCCGGTAGGCAAGTTCGAATTGCCAATTGGCATTCAGGTTCCAACCGCCGCATTTCACCATCAGTACACTGCAAACAAACCGTTGGTTGTCGCTGATATAAGTACCGGCAACCTGCGCAATACCCGAATAACGGGGCATATATTTATTTTCATCCGCCACCATAACCGGAATCCAGAATTTAGCTTGCAGGGTATAATTCCGGTTAAAAGAATACAATCCCATAAAACTGATTTTATTCCAGCTCCGCGACCATATACTGTCCCGGCCGTTAGACTCATGTTCATATTGCAAAGAGGCCATAGCCGCAATACGGTTATTTCTGATAAAATTATGTCCGAATCCCAGGGTCGGGTTATAATTCGTCTCTTTGAAAGGAGCAGATTTACGATAAATATCCCAAAAAGATTTCTGGGTATATGTAAAAAAAAGATACACTCTCCAGGGCAACATCCGTTTATAAAGACGGTGTCTTAAACTGATCTGAAACTTTGCATCGGAATTATATTTATTGATTTTACCTCCTGAAAAATCGGTTCCGGTTATAATATAATTATCCTTATAAATAGTAAAGGCCGGGATTGTCCCTAAATCATCCGCAATGCTATCCGCCCGTACGTCTTTTTCCGAATTCACCTCCTGACCGCTTACCGACCGAATACCGCAAAAAAGCATTATACAAAGAAAAAAAATCCCATTTTTCATACATCCGTTTTTTATCAGGCAAAAGATTTACGCAATAAACACCGGGAAAGTTCAATACTTCGCGATAATAACAGCTTTTTATACTTTCTTCCGAACAGAATTCAAGAGGAAAGATTAATTTTGCCAGACAGGAGGCTCTGCAGCTTCCGTATACAGAATAAGATCAAATACATCGAATACTTTATGGATATAAGAATAGGAGACACAGTCAGATTCATTTCTGAAAAATTAGAAGGGAAAGTTACCGGAATCATCGATACGAACACGGTAAATGTTTATTGCGAGGAATACGGCTTTGAAATACCGGGAAATACAAATGACCTGGTAGTTGTCCAATCGGATTTCATTTCCTCTGCAACGGAAAAGAAAGGGAAGAACACTTCAAATGTTTCCGTAATACCCACAGATATCCTGTTCATCGGAATCGTCCCGGACAATTTTCAGAATCTTGCAGCAAGCCGGTTCGAAATCTACCTGATAAATGATACCGCTTCTACCTGTTTATACAGTGCGGGGTATTTTAACGGAGAAAAATACACGGCATTGTCTGCCGGTAACTGTAATCCGGACGCCACAATTCTGTTAGGCACGTATACGCTGAAAGAACTGGATTCTGTTAAATCCCTGCATATCCAGGCTATCTACTATAAAAAAGGAAATTACAGCCCCCGGCCGGTAATAGATACACACGTAAAACTCAACTTAACATCGCTTTGTAAAACAGGCAATTACAAACACACGAAATGGTTCGGTCCGATGAGTTTTCTAAAACCGTTGGATCAAAAACAAGCGATAGAAGAGATAGAAATCGATCCAGAAGAACTGATCCAGGCCGAAAAAGTCAAAAAAGCAGCCGAATCCGTTAAAAGACCTCAAAAGCAAATTGTAAACAATGTCGTCGAAATCGATCTGCATTGTGATCAGATTCTCGAAACGACAGCGGGAATGGGTAATAAGGATATTTTGGAATATCAATTGGACGTTTTTCGTAAAACGTTGGACGAATACAAACTACGCCGGGGACAGAAAATCGTATTTATACACGGGAAAGGAGACGGCATCTTACGTCAGCGCATCCTTTGGGAATTACAGACAAAATACAAACGCTTCCACCATCAGGATGCTTCTTTCAAACAATACGGTTATGGAGCGACACTGGTAACAATCAAATAATATAAAGGGCTGTCCGGTTCGGGCAGGAAAATAAGGACAGCCTTATTCATGAGCAGGGCAAATCAAAAACTCCCTGTCGGTGCACATTTTACACCGGCAGGGAGAGAACAATATCTGTAAAAAACAATATTGCCTTTATCTTCACCGCAAGTATACCACGATCACAGCACAGCCGATTCCCACAACCACCATAAGACCATGTATATCCAAGATATAACGATACCTGCCTCACTATTTAATGATAGTTTGTACATGCCCGTCTTTAAAAAACAGATAAAAGGAACTGTTGTACATCCATTGTACTTCTCCGTTAGCTTCCATCACTGTTTGCGGTTTACCGAAAGCTAAACGGCATTCATCCTCCGTCATACCTTTCACCGGTTTCCCGATACTGATCTCTTGCCAATGGGTAATAGCCGAGGGACGGTTGGTAACGACAAAATCGAATATATTATTTAGCAACTGCGAGCCGGACACCACAAAATCGTCCATTATCTGCCGGTGAGCTTCTTTTTTTTCTGGATTTAGCTTTTCCATCGGGGTAATTTTCTTAATCACCAAAATAGGAGCCTCAACTGTTATATTCGAAAGATAATACGTGAGTTTACCCTCGGCTACCCGGAAAATAGCACGGCAATAATACGTACTTTTTTGTCCTGATCCTTCCGGAGAAGTGAGAGCAAGATTACAAGTAAAACTTCGGGTCACGACATTCATTTCCGTAATGCCTTCTTTCAACTGGGGACAAACATTTTCTATCGTCCAAAGCAAAACATTGGCATAAATATCTTCATCCCTCACATTTGCAAAAGGCACGAACCCACTAACCACATATTTACCGGCCTCCTGAATAAGCGGGTACTTTTTCCCCGTTTCTATAAAAGTCTGCGCTACCGACGGTAATGTACACCCAAACAGGCAGCACAACATCCATATCCGTAATTTTGTCATAATATTTTATTTATATCAGAAAATACAACGCCTGCCCCTGGCAAAGACATATGAATTTTGCATAGCAAATACAACAGCAGTCTATCAAAAAGCAATCCCCAAACGGATCATAAAATTAGATGTATAATACTCACCGTCTTTTTCCGCTTCAATAAATCCCCGCTGAAAATTAAAATCCAAGTTAAAATTGTTGTACCAAATCCCAATACCGGCATTCAGCCCTACGTCGTAACGACGCCAGTCCATCCCCAAACCACCGTCACCCAAATCTTCATTCCAGTCGCCTATATTAAACTCACTTTTATCACCGTTAACGTCGATTTTGATTTTTCCGGCATAATCGAAACTGGCATAAGCACCGACATGTACATCTACTTTCAAAGCATCGGTAAACCCATAACGATAGCCTAAATGAAACGGAGAATACTGTACGTTATGAGCAATTTGAGTAAATTCATCGCCACTTTTACCTCCCCTCGAGCCGAGGCCGAACTCCATCCCCCAATACATACCAAAGCTCCCCATCGGCTTCATAAAACCGTAAGTCACAGAATATCCCGTTTTACTTTCCGAATCGTCCGCATCCCCTGCGAACTTCATCATATTTATACCTGCACGAAAGTAATTCAAAGTTTCGGAAGTACTTTTCGCAGTATTAACGCCGACACTTCTTGAAGATACAATCTGAGCATTAACGCCGATATACAACAATACGGCAATAGCTAATAAAACTACTTTTTTCATACACTTAAAAATTTTATATCAAACTGACTTTATTTATTTTACAATAGCTGAAACTTTTTCCCATGTCAGGGGAGTAACGAACTTCTCCGTACGTATCCATTCATAATCACTTTCCTGGGCCGGACGCCAGTTCTTGAAATTTGCCGGGAATCCGGTTACCACCACGCTGTATCCCTTTCCGTCTTCCGAGGATTCAATTTTAAACATCGGTGCTACGATCACATCAGCATCGTGCCTCTGCGAAGACAGGTAAACGGCACGACTACGAATATTCGCCAAATCTCCCCTCATATCAACTTCAACCTGTTCTTTGGTAAAAACCCAGACATCGTGTATACGTCCCTTGAGTGTATCCACAACCAACTCAACCGTCAGTGGTTTGGCATAAGCGGCAGTGTGTACCTCCTGCACCCGGGCCTGGGTATCACTGAAACTGGTTTTCAATGTTGCACAAGAACAAAACGTTACAACAATTCCACATAATACAACTAATCTAAAACTTTTCATCTTTCTCTATTTTAAAATTAAACATTCTTTCCACCCTGATTATACGGTTCAGGCATATCGATCGCCATTTCCGGTGCTTATTTATCATCATCAGATCAACAGATAATACATTAATTATCAATTTTTTCTGAGAAGCAGACAGTGCTGCATACAATCTACCAATTACACACTAACCTAATAAAATGAACGATTTTTCAGGCAAACCAAAAGAAAAGATCAGGCAAGGGGAAAAAAAATTAACAGATTAATATGAAACATGTTATCTTTTTTATATTTTTGCATCCATTAACTAACACAAAACAAAATTAATCGTTCGTTTAAATTAGTTGAAAGTTTGTAAAATCTGTAAAGTCAAAGTATACAATACGGACAAACCAACGATAGCTTTGAACAGCAAATTCCTTCCGAAAATTATTTTTTCAAACAGTTTATAAGTTAAAAAACAGACACAAGCCAAGAGGGTATTTAGTGTTCTGGCTATAAAAAACAAGAGTATAAATGAAAAGAACCTGGTAAAATAAAAGATTACCGGCCTCACATAACTTCCTCCTTCGTTCAAGGCTTATTAAGGCAGGTTCAAAATAAATGGAAGGATAAATGAATCGTTTTACAGACAAAAAATTATCGGCCTGAGCAGGTCGTGAGACAAAGGGCAAGAATACTTCTCCCGACAAACACAATATAAAAAATCCGATAAATTTTATTCATTACATAAATTTATCGGATTTTATTTATAACTACTTTCTTCTGTTTAACACCGTTCTGTCAAATAGCGTTCCGCATCGATTGCTGCACGGCAACCGGCTCCGGCGGAAGTAATACCTTGCCGGTAATCAGGATCCATAACATCTCCCGCAGCAAATACCCCCGGCACATTCGTACGCGATGATCTCCCCTCTGTCAGGATATACCCCTGCCCGTCGGTATGAATATATTTCTTAAAAACTTCCGTATTAGGCGTATGACCTATCGCCAAAAAGAATCCGTCAATCTTTATATCATGTTCTTTCTCCTCCGGAGTACCCATCTTATAAATCAACCGGGCACCTTCCAATCCCATATCCGTCCCGAACAAATCCTTTGTATTGTGTTCAAACAAAACCTCGATATTCGGTGTTTTATTAACCTTCTCCTGCATGGCCTTCGAAGCCCGCAAATAAGGCTTTCTCACAATAAGATAAACCTTATTACATATACCGGCCAAATAAGTCGCCTCCTCACAAGCCGTATCTCCACCACCGACAACTGCTACATCTTTCCCCCGGTAGAAAAAACCGTCACAAGTAGCACACGCACTCACTCCCACTCCTTTGAATTTTTCTTCGGCAGGAATCCCAAGGTATTTTGCCGTCGCTCCTGTCGCAATAATTACAGCATCGGCCTCTATCCATTTTTCACCGTCGATCCTCACCTTATGCAACGGTCCCGTAAAATCCACTTCATCCGCCACTCCGAAACGAATATCCGTACCAAAACGCTCGGCCTGTTTCCGCATATCCTCCATCATAACAGGTCCCGTAACACCTTCCGGGTAACCGGGAAAATTTTCTACTTCAGTGGTGGTCGTCAACTGTCCACCCATTTGCATACCAGTATATAATACAGGCTTCAGGTTGGCTCTCGCAGCATAAATTGCCGCCGTATACCCGGCCGGACCTGAACCTATAATCAGACATTTTACATGTTCAATTGAATTTTCTTCTGCCATATTTTAAATTTTTATATGCAAAAATATCAATTAAAACTCATCATGTCAACTTTTAAACCAACATTTTGATCGTAGATTTTTGATTTCAGATTTAAAATGAAATGAATTGATAACAAATCAGTCTATTAAACAATTTAAAATTTACAATTCAAAAATTTACAAATTACAGGAGACATTCCTCAAGTAAACTCTGATAAAAAAAAGAAAAATTGTAAAATATCAATAGCGAATCAAAACGCCAACAAATCATCCAATTTTGCATTATTTTATTACTATTTGGAATGAAGCGATTCATGTAATTAAAATATACAAATCAATAAAAAACAATCCGAACAGAAGTCTGAAATTCTATTATGATAAATGATTATATCTATTGTAAAATACTAAAAATAAGGTGCTTGGCGGCAAAATTCAATAGTAATTTTTATTCTTATTGATAATATAAGAGTTTATAATTATATTTGTATATATACGGAGCACAAAAGTAGTACAATTTTTGTTTACATGCAAATAAATATTGAACTATTTTACAGCAAAAATGCATTACTTGAATTAATCTGAATAATTATGGGATTTTCGGAACGTTTAGAAGAGATTATTGAAGAACGCGGCATATCCAAATACAAAATTGCCAAAGCCATTGACATTTCTGCCAGTACTATCGGGAATTATATAAAAGGCAAAACCAGACCCGATCCGACGAAGTTGTCCGTACTGAGTAAATTATTAGGAGTATCCAAAAGTTGGTTGCAAACAGGAGAAGGTCCCAAATATTTATTGGAAGAACCGGAAGTCGCTTATCAGCAAACGCCAGTCGGTTTAAATGAAAAACTGGTCATCGAAAGGTTATTGAATCTACTCGACAAACAACATGAATGCATAAGGGAAAAAGATATGCAAATCACACAATTGATCCGTAAAATACCGGATGTTCCCTCACAAAACTAAATGAATGTGTAAATGCCAGAAAAACGCTATCGGTCTTTCTGGCATTTATTTTTAACGCCCGAACTGAAGATTATTCAAAAAGCTTTCGGCATCGCTATCATAATAACAAACAACAGGAGAAACAGCTTCATACGTATAAGGTACATATTCTGAAATTTGTACAGCTGCAAACTTCCGGTCGGAAGCAACCATCGCTTCCAGTTTTATACCCGTATTTACCTGTCGCTTCATATGTTTCAGATCCTCAAATCTTCTTTCCTCAATGCAATATTGTAAAGGTTGACTTTCTTTATTATCGAAATAGACCGTCGTTTTCTGTAAACGGCTACCGGTGGGCTTAAACAAATAATATTCACGCCCCATACAAAATTTGACAATACTTCCGATAATCAGGCAAACAGAAGCGGTAAAAAGAAAAGTAGAAACAGAGGAATTAGGGTCTTCTATCGAGAAACCGGCCCAGGCACACACTCCTCCGATCACAAAAGTTCCCAAAGCGATTACCGAAAATTTGTTTTGTTTGATAACTTTACGTTCGGTTACATTTTCAATATCTTCAACAATTGTTTTATATTTAGACATGACTTTATAAATTTACTTACCGGATATCGTACTCCTCCCTTTCGTTCAGTAACGACCGGGGCACAGGAATTATTTCCGGTAATACGGTTAAAAATAAGGTTGATTACAAAAATTGATAAGGATATCTACTTTTTAAATCCGAAGTTTACAAAGGGTATAAAGATAATACCCCTCCATTTTTTGCCGTGCATAGTAATCACGGAAATGAGCCTGAAAAACCTGCAAAGCCTCAAAACAGAACAACGGAGAGTTCTTCAAAAAAGCAAGCGCTTCTTTTCCTGTCAGTGTCCGGAAAGAAGAAGTACGCTTAAAAGACTGAGACCCGCCGGCCGGATTATTTTGTTGCAAAGAAAGATCGGCCACACTGTTGGTCGTAAGAATTGCCAGTAAATGCTCTACATTCTCATGATCTTCCTTGATTTCTGCAAAAACGGTATTTTCTTCTGTAATATGCTTTTCCCTCAGAGTGTCATATAGTAACACCGTTGCAAATAAGAGTAATATGTAAAATATTTTACATCGCATAAATACAGAATTTTCACCCCAAATATACAAATGTTTTACGTAATCCGGATTCGGAAAATAAAAAAAGTAATGGATATTTCAATTCTGACAGTTAAAACTGTAACGCGATCTGTTTTACAACCGTATGTATAAAGTTTAAAAATCAGAACGTTATGACAACGATAATACTTCTCATTTTTATTCTGGGTTATCTGCTTATTGCTATGGAAAGTAAAATTCACATCAACAAAGCAGCAATTGCCCTGATAATGGCTCCGTTATTATGGACATTATATACACTTGCTTCTCCGGAAACCATTATACAAGCCAATACGGCAGCCTTCCACGAATTTCTTTCAACACATCCCGATTATATTTCTTTAACCAAGGCCGAACAGGTTGTCAAGTTCATCGTAAATTCACAAATTGTCAATCAACTGGGCAATGTAGCTGAAATCTTATTTTACCTGCTGGGTGCCCTGACAATTGTCGAATTAATCGACATACATAAAGGTTTTCAAGGAATCACCAACCGTATTACAACAAACAATAAGAAAAAATTACTATGGTTAACCGGAGGAATTACGTTTTTTATGTCTTCTGTTTTAGACAATATGACTTCAGCCATCGTTATGATGACTCTTTTACAAAAAATTCTGAATACACCGCAAGACAGATGGACCTTCGGTGGCATAATTATTATCGCAGCCAATGCCGGCGGAGCCTGGACCCCGATCGGCGATGTAACGACCATCATGTTATGGATAGGTGATAACATCACCTCCGGACACATTATGCAAACTCTTTTTTTTCCGGCCCTCATTTCATTAATCATCCCGCTATGGCTCGTCTCTTTGAAACTGAAAGGAAACATTGCACATTCCGATACCCCACCTCTTTCATCCTCCGTTTCCGCCTCTCCCACTCCTAAAGAACGCAATTATATTTTAATACTCGGTATTCTCAGCTTATTGGCCGTCCCTGTATTTAAGTCACTCACTCAACTGCCTCCGTTTGCCGGAATACTGCTTGCATTAGGCATGCTTTGGGTTTATACGGAAATCATGTATAATCACCAAAAAGGACTGCCTACCCAAAATCAATACCGGATGTCTTACGTCCTGTCTAAAATAGATTTTTCATCCATTCTCTTCTTTTTAGGAATACTACTAGCAGTAGCGGCTTTGGATGCGATCGGTATTTTAAACAAACTGGCCGTATTTTCAGACAAACAAATACACAATGTATACCTTGTCAGTATTATTTTCGGTCTTCTTTCTTCGGTTATCGACAACGTTCCTTTAGTGGCAGCCTGTATGGCTATGTATCCGGTTATCAGTCCGCAATCAGCAGCGCAAATGCCGGAACCCGGCTATATGCTTAATTTTGTAAAAGACGGCACATTCTGGGAATTGATAGCTTATTGTACCGGCACCGGTGGCAGCCTTCTGATCATCGGATCAGCAGCCGGAGTCGTCGTTATGGGACTGGAAAAAATCAGCTTTATATGGTATCTGAAACACATATCCTGGTTAGCCCTCGTCGGATTTTTCAGTGGAATCGGAATCTACATATTGCAAAAAACAATATTCGGAATCTAGAATCTTTTATACCTTTGCAAAAAGCAATCAAGTATACATGGCGATTCTGACTCCAGAAATAAAAGATTTTATCCGGCAACATTTCACTGACGATACGGACAAATTATTGTTGAATGCCAGACGTTACTCACCTGTAGATGTCCCTTTTGCCGTCGATCAAATCAGAGCACGACGACAAATCAAAGAAAAGCTGCCCACCTGGTTTGCCAACTCCGATCTGCTCTTTCCGTCCCGCCTTTCTGCTGAGCAATGCTCGTCGGAAATCACTGCTCATTACAAACAGTCTTTGGTCCGGGGCCCCCGGATATGCGATCTGACGGGAGGTCTGGGCATCGATAGCTGGCAATTGTCACAACAAGCCGAAGAATTGATATATATCGAACGCTTCGCGGAATACTGCCGGGCAGCAGAACATAATTTCAAGACACTCGGCGCTACCAATATACAGATCTTAGAGGCCGATGTACGGGAAATCGTTTCCACGCTTACCGCCGATACATTTTATATTGACCCGGCAAGACGCACTGAATGCAACAGGCGGGTATTTGCCTTATCCGACTGCGAACCGGATGTATTACAATTCAAGAATATCCTTCTTCCGAAAGCCGGGCGACTCATCCTCAAAACATCGCCTATGGCCGATATTTCGGAAACTCTGAGACAACTTCCGGAAACGACCGAAGTACATATCATCGCCGTCAGAAACGAATGCAAGGAAGTTATCTTTGTACTGGAAAACACCGTAACTTTCTCGCCACGAATCCGTGTCGTCACGATAAACTATACATCGGACGGACAACAACAAGTATTTTCTTTCCCGTGGCAAAAAGAAAAAACAAGTCCATTTCAAGCAGCAGAAAAAATAGGCGATTACCTTTACGAACCGAATGCCGCTATTCTGAAAAGCGGGGCATTTAAGCTAATCGCCACCGAATACAACATTTCAAAATTGCATTTGAACAGTCATTTATACACCTCCGGGCAAAAGATCGGGAATTTTCCGGGACGTATTTTTAAAGTAGCGAGTGTACATGAATTCTCAGGCAAGAAACTGAAACAATTGGGAAAAAGCATCGGACAGGCAAATATTACGACCCGGAATTTTCCTCTGACGGTAGAAGCTATCCGAAAAAGTTCGGGCATCACCGAAGGGGGAGAAGTTTATCTATTCGCAACCACCCTCGGTAATGCCCGGAAAATCATCATCGAATGCCGGAAAATTTAGGATTGCCGATACCAGATTTTATCGGCGACAGCTCCCCATTTCTTTGAAGTATCACGGCATTTATCGGTCAAAACGTCTACGTCTTCAGGCTTCAGCATGTCTGTAGAACGGGCACCGGAGACATGTACCACTTCTTTTAAGCTGTCCGGATTGTCCAGCAAAGGACAAGGCCGCAAATGGTTTTTATTGAAAGGTTGTCTTTCCTGATAAGCTTTGAATAAAGGCGAACGCAAAGCTTCCAGCAACGACATATGCTTAATATTTACATTGGAATAATGGATAAATGCACAAGGTTCCACATCCCCGTTCGCATTAATATGGAAATAATAACGGCCTCCGGCAATGCACCCCTTCACATACTCTCCGTCATTCCAGAAATCCATGGCGAAAATAGGCTTCGTCCGGCGGAATTCCCGTACCTGGTTATACATAAATTTACGCTGTTCGGCCGTTACCATTAACTCCGGTATAGCATCCCCTCCAACCGGCATATAAGTAAAATACCATACGAATGCCGCTCCCTTCTCAATCATAAAATCAATATATTCCGAAGAACCCACAACATCCACATTTTTCCGGTGATAGCAGGTCGACATACCAAATATGAGCCGTTTCTTTTTTAATAAATCCATGGCCCGCAACACCGACTGATAAGTTCCCTTCCCCCTTCTCATATCCGTTTCTTCCTCGTAGCCTTCTACACTGATAGCAGGAGCAAAATTACCGACTCTCAACATTTCATCGGCAAAAGCTTCGTCTATCAACGTCCCGTTTGTAAAAGCCAGAAAATAACAATCCGGATGTTTCTCACAAAGGCGTATAATATCGTTTTTTCTTACCAAAGGCTCTCCTCCCGAAAAAATAAACATATAAACCCCCAAGGCTTTCGCTTCCGTAATCACCCGGTCCAGGGTTTCAAAATCCATCGACATCCGGTGACCGTATTCTGCAGCCCAGCAACCTGTACATTTCAAATTACAGGCAGAAGTCGGGTCCATCAATATTGTCCAGGGTACATTGACACCGTATTTTTTACTGGTAATTTTTATAGCACTGTTTCCAATAATCGCAGCATTACATATCAGGGCTTCAAAAAGTTTTCTCCGTACATAAGGATCCCAGTCATTATAAGCTTTCATAACCAGGCGGGTCCAATTATTTTGCGGATCTTTCAAATATCCTTCCAAAGCTTCCCAGGAAGACCCATACGTTCCGTCAGAATCCAATTTCCTCATCCATTTCAAAGCTTTAGGTGCATTTTGTTCCGGATTTCTCTCCACATAATTCAGTATCTTCTTCATCGCAAAAGCTTGCATCTGTGTCTTAAAGGTCTTCATCGGCTATAAAATTATTATCGGTTATGTATTTATAAGATTTTCAATTTTTCCTATAAACGCATAACCGATAAATAAGTTTCACCGGTATTTTAAACCGGTTCGCCGGATTATTGCTTTGTTATAAATGTCCGCCGTTGATCATAGCTGACATCCCCCTTTGCTTTTACATATTTCACCATGGCATCCACCAGCAATATACCTGTATTCTCTCCCCTGCCTTTTCCCACAAAATCATACGTACTATTCACATAATTACTCAATCCGATTCTATATTTCCGGGTCGTATCCGTTACTTTTTTCCCTGCGGCATCCACCAACACAACATCCACTCCTTGCCCGTCCTTATTCTTTACAATTGTATATCTTCCCTGAGAAACAAACAGATCAATCCGCCGGCGGTCCGGATCTTTTATTCCGTTAAAACGATTCAATATCAGCTCTTTTATCTCCGGTAATGTCAATTCCTGAACAACGATATGATTGGCAAAAGGCTCTATTCTGTATATCGTTTCCAGAGTAATATCTCCGGCAGGTATCGAATTATAACGTACTCCGCCGCTATTATAAAATGCGAAATCACATTTAGCAGCCGTACACATGGCATCCGTTACCATACAGGCCACATTTTCTTTGTATTTCATTCCCTTTGATGTCGTTCCCAATTTCTCGTGAAATTCCGGACAATTCATATAATTTTCCACCATAGCGGCAATCTCGGGATCTTCGGCAAAAGAATCCAGTTTGACTGCTTTATAAGTCTTGCCCACCAATTTCTTCCCATGAAAATCAAGATATGTCAGGCCGGCATATTTAAGATTGGAACCCGTTTGACTGACCAACACATGATTGATCAAACGGGTATTCTCGATCAATGTATGGGAATGTCCGCCGATAATCACATCAAATTCAGGCATAAGCACCGCCAATATAGAGTCAGCCGTATAACCGATATGTGTCAGCCCGATCAACACATCACACTGATTTTTCAATGCTTTATTCTCTGCTGCAACTTCTTTATAATAACGAAAAGTAATATTTTCCAAATTATCCGGATTGGTAGCCGGAATATGAGATTTTGCATTCGTCTCGATCAGGCCGAGAAAACAAAATTTTATTCCTGCCTCATCGATCATCTCATAAGGTTCAGGTTGGCCCAATTCGCTATGTGCAGCCTGCACATTAGCACAAACAAGCGGAAATTGCGACTCCGCCATTCTCTGCTTCAACACAGCAGGTCCGTAATCAAAATCATGATTTCCGAAATTTCCCACCTGAAAACCGACTTTATTCATCAAGTCAAACATTGGTTTCCCCTTTTCTTTAGCATTATCTACATACACATTACCGGAAAAACGGTCTCCCCCATCCACCAGTAACACATGAGGATTCTCCGCACGTATCTGCTTTACAAAAGTGGCAAATTTCGGGAAATTTGAAATCTGAGCATGGATGTCATTCGTGGAAATAATGACGACACGTGTCGTAACTCCTTTCTCTGTACGACAAGAAGAAAATATTACTGCAAAAAGCAATAAAATCAACGAATAATTTTTTCTGAACCGCATAATATCTGATTTCTGTTTTGACGCCCGAAAATAATAATAAAAATCAACTTTTCTCTTTTTTTCAGCGTATATACCACAATTAAATAAAAAACAAATCATCCTTAAACCATCATATTATGAAAATAAAAACAGGACGGGGAACCATCGGACTGACCCTTTTACTGGCCATTTATTCCATTTCCATGGTTACTTCACTTCCGGGTTTGGCTATTTCTCCCATCTTAGGAAAAATGGAAACGGTATTTAAACACGCCAGCAAATTGGATTTACAAATGCTGGAATCCCTCCCCTCCCTTATCATTGTACCTTTTATACTCATCGCAGGCCGCCTGTCCCTGATTGTCAACAAAAAGAAATTACTGATCGCAGGATTAGCCATATTTTTCGCATGTAGCATCATATACCCGTTTGCCAAAACCCTGACCTTGCTCTTAATCATAAGTGCCTTATTAGGTATCGGAGCCGGCATGGTCGTTCCGTTTTCCACCGGATTGATTGCAGATTATTTCACCGGTTCGCACCGCACCCGCCAGCTCGGTATTGCCTCCGCAATCAATAACCTCACTTTGGTACTCGCTACATTATTGTCCGGCTTTCTGGCCGGTATAGATTGGCATTACTCATTCTTAGTATATTGCTTTGCAGGTATTTCTTTATTTTTTGCCTTCTACCTAGACGATAAACCTCCCTACCTGACAGATTCCCAAAGCAAAACGGCCCAGTCACATACAGCAGGTTCGTCAGCAGGCTTCAAATGGCCTTTCAATCTGATGTTTTTCTATTACTTTATCACTTTTGTGGTATTGACCATTCCTTTTAACCTCTCGCTATATATGCAGAATCTACACATCGGGAATCCGGGAACGTCCGGTACCCTTATTTCCGTTTTTTTCCTGGCCATCACCTTACCGGGATTCGATATTACCCGGGTGATCTCCTGGTTTAAAGGCTACACAAATTTTATCTCTTTAGCAGCCATAGCTGCCGGACTTATTTTATTCGTTTTTAAAAGTAATATTTTCCTCCTTACCATCGGTGTGGTATTAACCGGTCTGGGTTATGGAACCATGCAACCCATCATTTATGATAAAACAGCCAGGCAAGCAGCAAATAAAGATGCAACCTATGCGCTCTCACTGGTTATGGTCATGAATTATATAGCTATCATCACCTATCCTTTTATCTTAAGCTGGATAACTACAGATACAGCCTATTTCCCCTTCGTTTTCAGTTTGATTCTGGCATCCGTTTTCACCGTATATGCCTATTTCCGCAAAAACACACCGGTTGTCGGTATGCCGAACGGATAATGTTAAATATTGCATGCCTATGAACATTCATTTCTTTACACACGTATCTATCCCAATAATCCAAAAATCAAAACACGATTATATTTAAATATCAACAAACTAAAGTAATTCAAACTATGGCAACAAATTCCAAAAAAATCGGGAATGCAGCAAAAATCGGCGTAGTAACACTCGCCATTATGAATGTTGCAGCGGTAGTAAGCCTCCGCGGACTCCCGGCTGAAGCGGAGTACGGTCTTAGCTCCGCCTTTTACTATTTGTTCGCAGCAATTGTATTTTTGATCCCGACCTCAATGGTCGCCGCAGAACTTGCTGCAATGTTCTCCAATAAAGAAGGTGGTGTATTCCGCTGGGTAGGAGAAGCTTACGGAAAACGTTACGGTTTTCTGGCTATTTTTCTGCAATGGATCGAAAGTACAATCTGGTATCCGACGGTATTGACTTTCGGTGCTGTTTCCATTGCATACATCGGTATGAATGACGTACACGATGCAGCTCTCGCTTCGAATAAAATATTCACTCTGATTACGGTGCTGGTCATCTATTGGGTCGCTACCTTTATTTCTCTGAAAGGATTGGGTTGGGTTAGCAAAATTTCCAAAATCGGAGCGATGGTCGGAACGATCATACCTGCCGGGTTATTAATTCTTTTCGGCATTATCTACCTGGCAACCGGAGGGCACAACAACATGGACATGAGTCAGGGCTTCTTCCCGGATTTATCCAATTTCAACAACCTGGTATTGGCATCCAGTATTTTCCTGTTTTATGCCGGTATGGAAATGATGGGTATCCACGTAATGGATGTACAGCCTCCTGCCAGTAAAAACTACCCGAAAGCTATTTTTATGGGGGCTATCATGATTGTTATCATTTTCGTCCTGGGTACTTTTGCACTGGGCCTGATTATCCCTGCTAAAGACATCAGCCTGACACAAAGCTTACTCGTCGGATTCGACAACTATTTGAGCTACCTGCATCTGCATTGGGCCTCTCCGATTATCGCCATCGCTTTGATGTTCGGCGTTCTGGCCGGTGTACTGACCTGGGTTGCCGGTCCGTCAAAAGGTATTTTCGCTGTCGGAAAAGCCGGATATCTGCCTCCATTCTTCCAAAAAACGAATAAAATCGGAGTTCAGAAAAATATTCTGATTATACAAGGCTGTATCGTTACTCTACTATCCTTGCTTTTCGTCGTGATGCCTTCCGTACAATCGTTCTATCAGATGTTATCCCAGTTAACGGTACTGTTATATCTGATCATGTACATGTTGATGTTCACCGCTGCCATTGCCCTACGCTACCGTATGCCTAAAGCCGAACGGCCTTTTGCTATCGGCCGCAAAAGTAACGGCTTGATCTGGATCGTTGCCGGAATCGGCTTCCTGGGTGCTTTATTGGCATTCGTTTTGAGCTTCATTCCGCCTTCTCAGATCAACACCGGAAGCAACACCGTATGGTTTACCGTATTAATTCTCGGATGTGTCATATTTGTAGCTATTCCGTTGCTTATCTACGCTATGCGTAAACCGTCCTGGAAAGACCCGAACGCAGAATTCGCTCCTTTCCATTGGGAAGAAACTCCGGCTGTAGCAACACAAGCCAGCAACAATGCAGTCAATAATACAACAACAACGAACAACAGTGAAGGCAGTAGTAAACCCACTACACCTCCTGCCGGTAAATAACGATTAAAAACGAAATAGATGAAAAAAATAAAAATAGACGATATACGAAGCGTGGTTAAGGAAGCTTATGAGAAAGTAAAAACCATGCAAGGCGGAAAGAATGCCGATTATATCCCTTTCCTGGCCAAAATCGATCCCCAATTATTCGGTATTGCTTTATGCCTCCCGACAGGAGAAGTGATCGAAGCAGGAGACACCAATTATGTTTTCGGCATTGAATCGGTATCTAAAGTATATACTGCCGTACTTGTACTCAGACAATACGGAGCCGATGAGATTCTCAACAAGATCGGAGCCGATGCCACCGGTCTGCCCTTCAACTCGATCATGGCCATATTATTGGAAAAAGATCACCCCAGTACACCTTTGGTAAATGCCGGTGCTATCAGTGCCGACAGTATGGTAAAACCACTCGGCGACAGCAACGGTAAATGGGGTGCGATCGCCGACAATATGACAGCACTTAGCGGTAGCACATTAGTTCTGCTGGACGAATTATACAAATCGGAAACAGCTACGAACTTCAACAACCGTTCCATCGCCTGGTTATTGAAAAACTATGGCCGTATTTACGACGATCCGGATATGTCCTTAGACCTGTACACCCGCCAGTGCTCTATGGGTGTTACGGCTAAACAATTAGCCATAGCCGGATGTACTATCGCCAACGGAGGCTTGAACCCTGTTACCAAAGAACAGGTTTTCAAGGAAGAGTTATCTCCGAAAATCACATCGTTAATCGCAACCGTCGGTTTTTACGAACATACCGGAGACTGGCTTTACAATAGCGGTATTCCTGCAAAAAGCGGAGTCGGAGGAGGTGTTCTCGGCGTAATGCCCGGAGCATTCGGTATTGCAGCTTTTGCACCGCCTTTGGATGAATTTGGAAACTCGGTCAAAGCACAGGCCGCCATCAAATACATCACACAGAAACTGGGTCTCAATATTTTCCGTAATAACAATATCGACTTTGAAATGTAAAATCCGGAGGATGTCCTAATGGACATCCTCCTCTCATACACGCCTCGACATGAAAAACAACCGCTCATTGGAACACATATTGAATATACTGGTCATATTAGGCAGTATATTTATTATCATCATTCTATCCATCGAATTACTCTCGACGACTCCTGTTTTGAGCAATCGTTTCATTTTAAATTCCCATTTGGTCGTATGTACAATCTTCTTATTGGATTTTTTCGTACGTTGGTATTACAGCAGTCAGGGCTGGACGTTCGTATGGCGCAACCTCTTCTTTTTATTTGTATCGATTCCCTATCTCAATCTGGTTACAGCCTTCACTCCGGTGATCTCCCACAACTTATGGATTACCCTCCGGCTGATACCTCTTGCCCGGGGTATCTACGGTATTTCTTTAATAGTCAGTTGGATCACCAGAAGTAAAATCACCAATCTGTTCATCACCTATCTGGCCATCCTCTTTGTCATTATTTATTTTTCCAGCATCGTATTCTTCTTTATGGAACATCCGGTCAATCCTCCGGTTAAAACATACTGGGATGCTTTTAACTGGGCCATGATGAATGTAACGACTGTCGGATCGAACATCTTCGGTGTCACTAAAATCGGTCAATCTTTAGCCGTATTATTAGCGGCCTCCGGAATGATATTTTTCCCGATCTTCACCGCCTACGTGACCACAAAATTCCAGAATAAGAGGAAAGGGACAGAGAATAATTAATTGGTAGCAAAGTAGTGCAAAAATTGAAACAATTTTCAAATTTCTACTATATATTACTCCATAATAATTCTTTTAAAAAACATTGCCTATGTAAAAAGACCATCTATATAAATTGCTTAAATTTATATAGTCTAAATTTGTCAAACCCATGAAATCGGAAGACAATATCATTATTTACCAGACAAAAGACGAAGGAACCTCTATTGAGGTCAAGTTTAAAAACGAAACATTTCGGATAAACCGCCAGCAAATGGCCGGATAATTCGGTCGTGACATAAAAACCATTGGTAAGCATATAAATAACGCACTCAAAGAAGAATTAAGAGTTATCCCGGTTGTCGCAAAACTTGCGACAACTGCCAATGATAGAAAAACCTGTCAAATGGAGTATTATAATTTCGAAATAGTCACCTCGGTCGGCTATCGCGTTAAATCCGAACATGATACACAATTCCGGATTTGGGCCAATAAAGCAACAACATGCTTATGTTTTTAACCGAAGCCGTCAGCCTATACAAACTAGCGGCGTGGCCGTACCGGGACAGGTATTTGGTAAGGTCGGCGGCAGGCCTGTAAGCAGCAAAGGCGATGGCTGTGTTAAATTATTTTACAACCAGACGATTCTTCCGGTAAACAAAATAGAACACCTGGGGCAGAACGGTAAACGAAAGTACCATACAAATCAGGATACCTCCGACAATCATAACGGCCAATGGTTTCTGCACTTCCGACCCCATTCCGGTGGACAAAGCCGCAGGCAAAAGCCCCATAGCCCCCATCAGGGAAATCATCAGCACCGCCCTCAGGCGTGTCCGGACGGCTTCATCCATAGCATATCCGATATCCCGGCTACGCTGCAACAGAGATTTCATTAACGAAGTCAATAAGATGCTGTTGATCGACACAATGCCGAACAAGATAATAAATCCGATACCTGCTGAGATGCCGAAGGGTATCCCTGCCACCCACAACGATATAAAACCACCGATAAAAGCATAAGGAATCGTACTGGCAGCAATCAGCGTATCCTTCACTGTTCCGAAATTCATGTAGAGCAGGAACAGGATCAGGCAAATGACAGCCGGAACAATCCCGGCCAGTCGCCTTGTTGCCCGTTGCTGGCTCTCGAATTCACCACTCCACATCATCCGGTTGCCCTTGTCCAACCGGATTTTTTCACGGACGACATTTTGTGCTTCATCAATCGCCGAACCCAAATCACGGTCGCGGATACTGAACCCGATTCCCACATAACGGCTGCTTCCCTCCCGGTAGATAAAAGCAGGCCCGGTGACAAACCGGATATCAGCAATCTCTTTCAGCGGCACCTGTTTACCATCCATGGTCGGAATAAGAATTTCCCCGATTTTTTGTTCGTCATTACGGAATTCTTGCTGAAAACGGACCACGACATCAAAGGTTCGCTCGTTTTCATAAAACGAAGTCGCCGCCTTTCCTCCGATAGCCATCTCAATAACAGCCTGAGCATCAGCCATCGCCACGGCATAATCAGCCATCCGCGCTTCCTGTAATTTAATCTGTAACTCAGGTAAACCGATACTCCGGAATACATTTACATCCTCAATACCCTGCACTCCCTTGATAGCATCGGCAGTCTGATCAGCCAGAGCCTCCAGCTGATGCAGATCATCGCCGAAAATCTTAATCACCAGGGCACTTTTTACCCCTGCCACATATTCTTCCACATTATCCTGGATCGGCTGGCTGAAAGCAAACACAATCCCCGGATAAATACTCAGGGAATCCTGAATCTGAGCCACCAGCTCATCCTTGCTGATCCGGTGCTTCCACTCCTTTTCAGGTTTCAGTTCCGTATGAAATTCTATATTGAAAAATCCCGTCGCATCCGTTCCGTCATTGGGACGCCCCGTTTGGGTCAGGATGAAATCCACCTCCTCAAATTGCAGGAGACGCGCCTTCATTTCCCGGGTGATACGCACAGCTTCGTCCAGATTTACACTGTTGGGCAAAGTTGCCCTCACATAAATAGCCCCTTCGTTCATACTGGGTATAAATTCCGTTCCCCAAAACATAAACCGGGCCACGCATACCGTCAGCACCAATAAAAAAACGACGATCGTAGAACGGCGGTGACGACAAGTGTAAGCATACAAACCGAAAAGCCACGCAATCAACTTACGGGTAACGAGTGTAGTCTTTTCCTTAAAAGGTTTCGTCAGCAACACCTTACACATCACCGGCACATAAGTCAGCGAAAGAATCAACGAACCCAGCAGCGCATATCCAAGCGTAAACGCCAGAGGAGAGAACATTTTCCCCTCCACTTTCTGAAAAGAGAAAATCGGGAAAAGGGCCACCACCAGAATTACCTGTGCAAAAAAGATATGCGAAGCCACCCCTCCTGCACTTTTCTTAATGATCCCCCCTTTCGAATAAGAGGCAAAACGCTGCCCCATCTGTTCAGATTTATTCAGAAGTGCGACAAAAATTACCTCCACAATCACCAGAGAACCTTCGAGCAACAAGCCGAAATCCAAAGCCCCCATTGAAATCAGATTGGCCGGTAATCCCTGTATCCGCAGCATAATCACAGCAAACAAAAAAGCCAGCGGAATAACCGAAGCTACGATAACCGTCGTCCGCCAGTTGAAAAGAAACAAAAACACAATAAAGGCCACCAATAAAATCCCTTCCAGCATATTTTTCAACACGGTATGCACGGTAGCATCCACCAATTTAGTACGGTCCATAAACGGAACAATCTGTACTTCTTTCGGTAGCACCTGTTCGTTCAGTTCACGGATTTTATCTTTCAGAGCCGCAATTACCTCACTGGGATTTTGTCCGCGCAGCATGATCACAATCCCCTGAACAATATCATCCTCCTCGTTCAGTCCCACCTGTCCCTGCCGTGGTTTGGAAGAAACGCTTACCGTAGCCACGTCACGTACCCGTATCGGAGAACTGCCCTTCACTTCAATCAAAATATTTTCGATATCCGCGACACTTTCCAGCAACCCGACTCCCCGTACCACATACGCCTGACTCCCTTTCTGGATCACATCCCCGCCGACATTGATATTACTTCCGGCAACAGCCTCATACACCTCCAGCGGAGAGATTCCGTAATTATTCAGTTCCACAGGATTCACCTTGATTTCAAAAATCTTCTCCTCCCCGCCGAAAGTCGCAATCGTCGCAATACCCGGTACTGCCAGCAATTCGCGCTGTACCACCCACTCATTCATCGCCGACACCTCCCGGACAGGCAGGTCGCTCCGGAGATAATATCTGAAAATTTCTCCCGTAGCTCCACTGGGTGGTTCAATCGAGAGTTCCACACCTTCCGGTAATTGCAATTCCTGCATCCGGTTTGAAGCATATTGCTGGGCATAAAAATCATCCACCCCGTCCTCGAACAACACATTCACCACTGCCAGTCCGAAAAGAGAAGTCGAACGCACATCCGTCTTGCGCGGAATAGTATTAAGTTGCTGCATAATAGGCAGAGTGACAAACTTCTCCACCTCCTCCGCACTGCGCCCGTTCCACTGGGCAATAATTTTCACCCGGGTATTCGTCACGTCGGGATAAGCTTCGATAGGAGTATTCCGGTAACAAACAATCCCGGTAATCAGCAATATCCCGGTCAGGAAAAGAATGAAAACATGATTACGGAGCGAAAAACCAATAATATTCCCGATAAACTTATGCATAATTATTTACTCTTTAATTCGTTATAAATCAACAACTGATTTTTCGCAACTATCTCTTCGCCGGGCTCAACTCCGGAAGTAAAGTAAGTGGTTCCTCCATGACTTCCGGCAACAACCACCTCCCGGACGGTAAATTCATTCCCTTTCCGGATCACAACAAAATAAGCATCATTATCAAAAATAACCGCTTCCGAAGGCAGCGACACTGTTTTCTCCTTGGATTGGTCACGCAGCCTAACCACCACTGACATTCCGGGTTTTAGCTTCATCTCTTCGTTAGGCAAGACTATGCTGGCTTTCAGCACCTTATCTTCCGGATCGAAAACCTGCGCCAAGGCACTGATTTTCCCCCGGAACACTTCATTCGGATACGAAACAGAAGTAATGCTGGCCTCCATCCCTTCTCCGACAAACTGAAGGTTACCTGCATAGATATTGGTCATGACCCAGACTTCCCGTAAACCGGCAATCGCAAACAAAGGCTCTGACTCGGCAAAAACGGTTCCTCCTGCTGCTCCCTTTTTGGTAATTACATAACCGCTGGCCGGAGCAAGTACCGAGAAAACCCCTCCGCCCTTACTGTTTCCATACAGGGCAATATCCGCTTTTGCTTTTTCATAAGCAGCTTTCGCCTGCCGCACTTGTACCTGAGCTTCCAGATACTCTTTTTCAGACAGCATCTGGTCCGCAAACATCGTCTCTGCACTTTTCAGTTGCCGTTCAGCCACCTGTAACGAGGATTCCAGAGCCGTTAACTCCGATTGCAGGGCACTCAATTCCGCCGAGCGGATATCCAGCATCACCTGCCCTTTGGTAACCCGGTCACCCAAAGCAAAATAAGTACGCTCTATAATCCCGTTGACTAATGACGAATAACTTACCGTCAGATCAGGATTAGCAGTGACACGTCCGGCAAAAGTAAGCTCCCTCGTTTGTTGCCCTTCCACTGCTTTAACAGTCTTCACACGGGCGGCCAAATTCCCGCGAGGGCTGTTTTCCTGTCCGTCTTCCGGTTGCGGATTCCTGCCGCACGCCACGACTGCCAAAGCAGCCACTATCATCAAATATACTTTTCTCATGGTTTGCCGATTATTTCTGTTCCTATTGTATAGCTTAATTCCTCCAATCCCAGCTGTACATCCCGTTTAGCAGCCAGGACAGCTTGTTTCGCATTCTTGTATGTTTCCATAAAATCCATATATTCCACCATCGAAATATTTTTTTCCATCAGGTTTTTGGTATAAACATCCAGCATCTCGTCCAATTTTGACAGAACGGGTGTCCGGACAGTCCGTTCATAGAGGGCATATACATCCGTATAATTAGCGTATGCCTCCGCCACTTCGTTAAAAATCACCGCCTCCTGCTGATTGACCAGCAATTCGCTCTGCTGCTGCGAAAGCCTGGCCGCTTTGATTGCCCCCTGATTCCGGTTGAAAACAGGAATATCCAATCCAATTCCAAACCCGACAAAATCACGCCATACCCCACCACGACGGTCATAACCCACACTCAGATTCAGATCGGGAATCCGCAGACTCTTTTCATACCTGAGCGATTGCCTGTAATATTCCGTCTGAAGCTTCTGTAACCCCAGGTCGGCCCGTTGCTCCATTGCTTTTCCCTGGATTGCGGTAAGGTCTATAGCCCCGGGAGCCGGCAGGGGTTCCTGATCCGGTACCACCTCAATCCTCAGATCCTCGCGGATAGAAAGCAGGTTTTTCAAATTTTTCCGGGCCGCATTCAGTTCCACCCGGACCTCTTTCATTTCATTTTCCATTTCCAGCAGGGCTGACTGCAAACGAATCAGCTCATTTCCGGACAAATTGCCCCGGCTATGTAATTTTTCCGAAGCAGCGATCAACTTTTCGAGAGACTCCTGCTGCCGAATTAAAGCTCTTTGATAATCCTGCAAATACACGAGCCCGGTAATAGTCTTACGCAACTCAGTTTTCAGCCCTTTCAGGATCAGTCCGAACTGCACCACGGCCATTTCACGGGATATTTGTTCCATTTTCACCAGTTTTGCCCGTTTCCCGGACACACTGATCATTTGGCTCAATTCCGCCGAAAATTGGGTATTACGTGCAAAATTCCCGACCAGAGGCGGAATCGTCTCCCCCTCACGCTGACCTGCAGAACTCCAAAGGTTCACCCCATCCAGTGAAAACGAAGGATTATTCCACAACCGGGCCTGTTCAATCACAGCATCGGCCATAGGAATAGCCAGCTGCCGGGCTACCAACTCCAGATTTTGTTTCAGGAACAGCGCTTCTATCTGCTCCGGTTTTAATTGCAACACCTGCTGTTGCGCACTGATTTTGAAAGAAAAACACACCCAAAGGAGTATCCATAAATACCTGCACATATACATCTTGGTTTTGCCTGCAAAATTAGGCTGCCCCCTTTTTCCGGGCCGTTAGAAAATTCTTAGAATTTTATTAGAATTTCATTAGAAAGTTGAAAGGAAGTAAACAGAAAGTAAGAATATCCTTATTTTTGCAATATGGCGAGAATACTTATCATTGAAGACGAAATCAGGGTAGCCGAACTGCTCAAGCGCGGTTTGGTAGAATCGGGTCATACCGTCTCCTTAGCCCTTAACGCATCTACAGCCCTGCAATTATTCGGGGAATTAACGTTCGATATGATCATTTCCGACGTCATCCTGCCCGACGGCAGTGGTTTTGAGTTGTGTCAGCAAATCCGTTCTCGGGACACCAACATTCCCATACTGATGCTGACAGCACTGGGGACGACAGACGACAAACTGGCCGGATTTAATTCCGGAGCAGACGATTATATGGTGAAACCTTTCGATTTCAGGGAACTGGATGCCCGGATCCACGTCCTGCTAAAACGCAGAGGGAACGATGCACACATCCGTCAGATCAAAGAAATCCAATATGCCGACCTGAAAATCAACCTGCAAACCCGATCGGTCAGCAGGCAAAACATTCCCATCCTCCTGACCCCCAAAGAATACAACCTGCTGTTATTTTTTGCGCAAAATCCGGAACGCGTATTATCCAGAAGCGAAATCGCCGAAAAAGTATGGGATACCCATTTCGATACGGGCACTAATTTTATCGATGTATACATCAATTACCTCAGAAAGAAAATCGATAAAAATTTCAACGTAAAACTAATCCACACTAAACCCGGCATGGGTTTTATACTCACCACCGGTTATGAAAATCCCACGTCCGAAGGGCTTCCCCAAAAATGACGATGGATCGAAAACCCCATCCGGTCACTGAACAAAAACAATATTCACATGAAAATACGCACCAAACTGACCCTCCGATATCTGCTGGTATCTACCCTGCTGGTCATCTTTGTGTTCTTCGCCCTCGAAGAAACGCTTTTTCCTCAAAAAGGGTACGATATGCTGCGGATTCTCAATGTCAAATTATTCGCCATCTGGACCATCTCTTTTATCATTCTTTTCATCATTGGTTATTTTATGGCCGGAAGCGCACTGAAACCCGTTTCTCATATCATCCGGCAGGTGGAAAACATAACGGCTTCCAATCTGAGCAAACGGGTCGAAGTCGAAGATATCAAAGACGAAATCGGAGAATTGGCCACCACTTTCAATAAAACCCTCGACAGGCTCGAAAAATCCTTTGAATCCCAGAAAATGTTCATCAGCCACGTATCCCACGAGCTGCGGACACCGATGGCAGCCCTGATTGCAGAACTGGAATTGTCGCAACACAAGGAACGGTCAAACCAGGCCTACAAACAAGTCGTTGCCAACGCCCTCGAAGATGCCCATAAAATAGAAAGGCTGGCAGCAGGCTTGCTCGATCTGGCCAAAGCAAGCTATCATATCGACCAAATCAACATCAGCGAAGTCCGGCTGGACGAACTATTAATTGATGCCTGCAACATCATTACCAAAGCCAATCCCGATTATAAGGTAGACCTCGGTTTTGACAACGAAAGTGACGATGATGACAGCATGATCACAGTCAAAGGAAACGAATATCTTCTACGGACGGCTTTTGTCAACCTGATCGAAAACAACTGCAAATTCTCAGACAATCATACTTCTCTGATTCAAATTTCCTTTTCCGGCACCAAGGTGACGATAACCTTCTCAGACGACGGCATTGGAATAAAGGCAGAGGACCTGCAACAATTGTTCACCCCTTTTTACCGGGGCAGCAACCGGTATTATTCTCCCGGCAACGGAATCGGCCTGGCCCTTGCAGAACGGATCATTACCCTCCATCAAGGCGAAATCACTGTACGGTCAGAGCCAGGAAAAGGCACCTGTTTTACAACCATACTGACACATATATAAGCACAGGAGAACAGAGCTATTGTGCGATACCCCCCATACACATCGTGTCCTGCAGCACAGGGACACCACTTCCTTTCAACTCCTTACTTTAAACGGATACAACCTGTATCCCATCTGCTTACGGCAATATATTCCGCCAATATAACAGCCAAGAATATGTATTAATAAAAATAAAACAGACATTTCAGAATGTATAATATTTTGTCGCAAGAATATTTAAACTTTATATTATTTTTGCCCGGGAAATGCAAATTTCATTAACTAATAAAACCACCCATGGAACCCAGGAAACAAATGAGCAGAAAGACCTACAAAAGGACAATAGGCCTGCTTTATCTTCTCTGTCTGATTATATTCGATTTTTTATACCTGTTCCTCCCCACTGATCTTCAGGCACAAAGATGGTACGGATCAGCAACTGTCTTCATTCCGTTGGTTCCCTTGTGGGTTACTTCTATCATTACGCTGCTGGTGTGGGCATTACTAAGGCTGACGGTTCCGCTAGAGTCTTTAACCGATGAAGAACGCAACCGACCGTTGCTCCGGCGATTGAACTACCTGCAGCTTTTCGCTTGCACAGGAACACTTATCGCGGCAATATGGGCCGTTTCTTCTTTTTTCATGCAACGTCTGGTGACAGACGCCATACAGATTTCCGGTCAGGATCTCATCAATTTCTACCTGTTTCATATTATTACCATCGCATTTGCTTCCGCCTTGCTTTATGCAGGAGCACATACCCGGAAGATCGGGCTCATCCTGCTGTGTTTTTTGTTTTTCATCGTAACCATCTCCCTGAATTGGTTCGGGTTGATTACTGTATTAAACGTTTCCTACAACACAAACAATCCCTGCGAGAACTCCTCTCCCGATGAATACATTGAAAATGATGATCCGGTGGCAGAAACAGACTATATGACGGGCAACGTTCAGGAATGGGAAGAGATGGACGACGAACCGGGATTGATGGATGAAGCCGGAAACAGTCTCGTCCACTATTGTAAGGAATACATACAGAACAAGCCCAAGGCAGGCCTTACTTTCACCGCTAATCTGTTGATGGATTATCACGACCTCCAACAGGAAAAACCCGATGAAAACTATGCCGCCGAAAGTTATCCGTGGTCAGACAAAATGAAATGGATCGATGCCGGGGATTGCTATCCTCTCTACCTGTTGACATCGGCGATCCTCGGCCAGACAGACCTGAACGAAGACGAAGTTTATGAAACCCTGTGTGATCAGGTATTACCGGTTGTCGTACAGGAATTAAATGACAACAATCTTTATCCCGGCTCACAACTGGAAACGCTGATCAATCTGCTGGATTATGCCTACCGGGATCTGCAATCGCCTGAAGATGAAAAACTGGCAGCCCTTTACAACGAAATGGCTTCGGATGATTTTCTTCACCTGGAGGCGGCCGATTTGTTTCCTTATTTCACACAGCCGTATGCTGTCCTGCACAGTGATTGCGATGATATGCAGGTGATCTGGGCATACTCCTTCTGGGCACGCCGCTGGAATGACGGATGTATCAGTCTCTGCCGCCGGATACTCGACAAAATACTGGAAACCTGGCCCAACAAGACCTGTACAACAGCCACAATGGCCAAGACGGAACAATATTACCGAGCAAACCGCCGGAACAGCAATTATAGCCGGGAAGAACTCTTACAAGAACTGGAAAATGCCTTTGCCGATGCACCCCGTCCTGAAGTGGAAACCATACTGCTCGATGAGATGGAAATCGGCAAACGGGCAGAGATCGGAGAAATATTCAGCCGTTACGCCTGGCAGGAAATCCCTGCCGCTACGCTCTACCAAAATGCAGAGGCGCTATCGTGCTTCACCCCCCAAGGATTCCGGTATTACCTGCCGGCTTTTCTCTCAGAAACGATCCGGAATGACAATCCGGAAAAAAATCTCTTCGCTCCTCTGCTCCGTTCCCTTACTTATATCCGGATGTCTACGGAATATGGATGGAATCATTTCGCCGTTTTCTCCTCCGAACAGGGAAAAGCCGTTTACCATTGCCTCGAATGGATGGCCGCAAACCATGACGACGCTTCCGTCCATTCATCGCAATTACAGCAGGCAACCGAAAGCTGGTGGCTGCGGTATGAAGAATGAGGGGAACAGGGAGGAAACGAGTTTCAGGAAAAACAGGATAAAATACAATATGTATAAATCAAAAATATGCTTGGAATAAAATTTATATTATTTATCATCTTATCGATAATCACATTGATTACCATATACTTCATCTTCGTGCGAGCTGCCAGAAACCTGAAAAGATGGAAAGCAATGGAACCCTCATTTATCAAAGAGGTTGAAAAAAAGATGGGCCAGAAAATTATATATACCTCAGTACAGAATGCAAGCTATTCAACGGATTTCAGAAACGGGAATGAGTTTTGGCTATGGATAGCCTGCACAGCAGATTATACCGTCATGGCTCTGAGAGATGAAATAATAGAGAGCGACAAGGAAGTGAATCTCATCATTGCCCGCAGAAAAGATGTTACTGTCGCACGGTTGGAAAAATACTTCGCCACAATTGAAGTCAGAGGGATAAAACCGGAAACCTTGAAATTCACTATTATCGTCAGAAAAGACTATACAGCATTGACTTCATACATCCGGTCAAAGTAATATCATTACATGGAAACAATGTGATGATAGCATCCTACCCCCGTCCCCAAGTGCTATAAAATAAATGAACGGCATACCGTGCTCATAGCATCCTACCCCCGTCCCCGGGTGCTACGTATGTTCCGGCAAATAAAATAAGTTTATTATGAAAATATTTTTACCTCTTGTTTTTTTCATATCCATTATTTCATACCGGGCTGCAGCAAACGAAATAAAATTATCAGTGATACGGTGTGAATACGAACAAACCAGCAGTAATGATTCTGAAAATCAGACAGCAAGAGACACAATAACCTACGTCGGTGTTTTCGATTCAATAAAAGATTCGGTATTGATATACACTACTGAAAAGGATAAAATCAAAATAGAGCTGAAAAAGCTCTCAAAGGATAGCTTTTTGTTCTGTTTTTATGAAAATGAGGTTGTATTTGACAGCTTAAAGATAGCTTGCAAAGACAATCTGGTATATATTAATGATGATATTTATCATTTGTATCCTGAAAGCTATATCCGATTCAGAGACCATCTGAATATATTATCACTGGCTGATATGTTAAGCGATTGTCTCGGGGATTATCCGGACGAAATGATTGCCCTGTTAAATTTGAATTGGGGTATTCATTTTGAGAAATATCGCATCGGCACGACTCTGAACCGGATACAAAGTCCTCATTCGGACCTGAAATACGAATACAAAACAACCTATTATTATGACGATAAAATGAATGTATATGAAGTCATACAAAAAGACAGATACCTGAAAAAGCGGATAAATAAAATTTCTGATCCGACTTTATCGTATCACATTGAATATAACTACGGTGATCGGAAAAGCGGGAAATATACCTACAGCCGGAATACATCCGGAATTGAAAATATAAAAGGGACATCGACACAAATTCCTTCTGCACGTGAATTTGAGTATAAAAAATCATATTCACAGCCTATTATATACGCTGTAACAAATGCCAGGGTAAGTGAGAAAATCGCAGCTATTTATCGTAAAGAATTCAGATAAACCGGGATTGGAAATGAGAATCCATATCGTACCAAACAAGCGGAGCTCAGGATTGCTGATCACTTCACCGAAAAGATGAACCCACCGAACACAGGGGGGACGGGGTAAATGTGTTATTTTGCCTTTATCCTAGCGATGATATCCTCAAAACCTTGTATATCGGGTATATCATCCACATCCGGCACGGTCATATATTCACAAATCAACTTCGCAAAGCGGTATTGGGTGAACGAATCGCAGCGGAACCCGAGGCTGGGTCCATAAGGCAGATTATCTTTCGTCGTCAATGAAAGATAATCTTTGACTATCGTTCCCCAACGCGAGCCACTACTTACGAGACCCGGACAAAACGCGACGACAGCCTGCTGCCAGGGTACAACCTTGCTTTTACCGAGACCCGAAACCGGAGGTATTGTAATCGTTTTTGCCTCCCGGTCGATTATAAATACCTTCTTTCTGTTGTAAACATACAAAAACACGGCTGCCATAAAAAAAACAAGACACAGAAGTACTCCCGCATACGCATCAGATTCCCAAAAATCACCGTCATTCCCCCGCGAAACCCATAACAGGAAGAAAGATGCCCCTAACAGCAGAAGCCATGCCCCACTATTCTTCGAACCATTCATCAGCACCATTTGCTTTGCATTACATTGTGTAAAAACTTCCTCCTTATTCAGTTCTTCAAATACATCATCCAGGTAACGACGCCTGGCCCAGTCAACAAAATATACAGGTATCCGTATCCCGCATGGTACAGCAGGAGACTCTGCCAGCGATATATAAAAATGACACCTGTTCACAAAGTTTGCAAAAAACCACATTGCCATAAATGCGGAACCGATGAACAGCAGAGAAAACAACCCATTGAGAAAAACAGACTCAGACCACAGACCGACAAACAAAACCACGAAAACAAACATCACCCAAGCCCATATAAAAGTAACGCCAAACCAGATCCCGGCTCTTTTTATGCCGGCTTCCAGCTTTAGATTATTCCCGGTCAACTCCTCTTCCTGACGATTCTGTTCTTTGTATTTTTCACGGTACACAGAACGTTCCCTCCGCCTTCTTGCTGCAATATGCTTCTGTCTGCAACGTTTTTCACTGTTATTCTTCGAATTCATTTTATCCGTATATGATTTTAGCGCATCCGGAATTTATCCCCCCTTCATCATTCCCACGCCCAATAAGCTGTTTACCACCACCTCCTGCCCTTTCATCGCCCAGCCTCTGCAATCTTCCGGGAATACCGGATCATCCCTTCCCCACAAATATAATCTTTATTCTGAAATAATCACGGGGACGAAGGCGCTCCTCTCAGTGATTTCTGCCGGAGCAGGAAATCCCGGTTGGAAATCGGGGAAGAGGAAAAGAAAACCGTTTTACATCCGGCAGCAAATCTGCGTACACCTGAATTTTCCCTTTCATCCGAAGAATGGAAAAAACCGGAACACCCGGTAGTGCCATTCCGGTGGCAGGAAATCGTTAGAATACCGATCAGCAAAAGCAGGCAGGACATCAAAAATCTGTAAAAAGGGTCATTTAATCCGTAATTTGTTTAATGCAGACCCCATCAAGCTGAGCTATCTTTGTTCTGCATTATTCATTAAACAACAATAGATATGAACACGATGAAAATACAAACCATCGCCTTCCTGACATGTCTGACTTTTACGAACGTCATGGCATCCGGGATAACAACGGTAAAAAACATTAAATCAACAACCATGGATACATTAGAATTAACACAGGAGTGGGACAAAACTTTCCCACAGAGTGACAAAGTGGAACACTCGAAAATAACGTTTCACAACCGCTACGGCATCACGCTTGCCGCAGACCTGTATAAACCGAAAAACGCAGCGCAAGGACCGCTGGCAGCCATTGCCGTCAGTGGTCCCTACGGGGCTGTGAAAGAGCAGGTATCGGGCCGTTATGCCCAGACCCTTGCCGAACGCGGCTTCCTGACCATCGCCTTCGATCCTTCGTTCTACGGAGAGAGCGGCGGTATGCCCCGGTCCCTGACCTCGCCCGAAATCAGTACGGAAGATTTCAGTGCAGCTGTCGACTACCTGACGACCCGTGATGACGTTGATCCGGAACGTATCGGTATCCTCGGTATTTGCGGCTGGGGAGGATTCGCCCTCAACGCTGCTGCCAACGACCCGCGCATCAAGGCTACGGTAACCTCCACCATGTACGACATGAGCCGCGTGAATGCCAATGGGTATTTCGATGCCATGTCGGTGGACGACCGCTACAAACTGCGTAAACAGCTCAATGCCCAGCGCACCGAAGATTACCGCAACGGCAGTTATGAGCTCAACGGCGGTGTAGTCGATCCCGTTCCCGAAGATGCCCCCCTCTTTGTCCGCCAGTATCACGATTATTACAAGACAGCAAGGGGTTATCACCGTCGTTCGCCCAACTCCAACAAAGGAATCAGCAAGATCAGTTCCCTGCCATTCATCAATATGCCGATCCTTTCCTACATCGGTGAAATACGCAGTGCCGTCCTGATGATACACGGCGCCGAAGCCCACTCGCGTTATTTCAGCGAAGATGCCTACAAGCGGCTGACGGGCGACAATAAGGAACTGCTGATTATTCCCGGAGCCAATCACGTCGACCTATACGATAACCTGAACGTGATTCCCTTCGACAAGCTGGACAGATTCTTCAAGGAAGCCCTGAAAGGAAAATAAACACAGAACTTCCGAACAAAATAAATTAAGCTCCGCAACGTTTTTGCTGCGGGGCTTTTCTTTTACCTTTACGCCAGAACAATTTCATCAGAAACATCGGGATGTGAAACCTCCCCATACTTGAATACACCTAAGAAAATGATTATGAAATGGAGGTTGCACATGACCAGTAAAAAAAATAAATGCCAATCCTATGAAAACGAAGCTGTTTTCTGGACCGGATAGCTAACGGAGAAGAACCATACAACATATCACCATCCACCCCGAAAACCGATCGTAGTTTCCGGGGTGGATTATCATCTTGTACGGAAGGATTATTCATCGAGTACAACACCTACCGCCCAGGCCATCACATTGGCAATGAGCTTAGAAGCATTGTTGGTAATCTCTCCGGTTGTATTCGTAATGCGGTTATCGGAATTACCCAGATTTCCCGTACTTGTATTCCCCAGATCCACATCGCCCCAGTAAATAATCCGGCGGTCGAAATCAACCCCTAAAACAATACCGTTTTCGGTACCCGTACCGGGTCCCATGAGAATAGGAAAAATTCCGGCCGCACTCCCAGCCCCGATCTCTCCATGATAAGTATCATAATTTCTCAGGCTGAAATCCAAAGGAATGGCTCCGTATTTTTGAGTGAACGGTCCGGCATCCGTAAAATAATTTCCGGACGATTTCCCGGTGAGTGTAAACGGATCGCCCGTTTTCCGCAACCAAATCAGATTGTCCGTTGTACCTAGAATCTCCGTCATCAGGGGAACACTGACATCGTAAGCATCATAAGATACGATCAGCACCCGGTTATGACTGGCCTTCAGCCAATTGTGTACCTTCGCGGCATCCTGGCTGCCAAATGAACTGTTTGCCATATAATTGACATAAATAATATCTGCCGTAGCAAACAGGTCGTCCGTCAAATTATCTTTGGAAGCATTGGCGAGCAACAGATTAAAACCACCGCACTCCACTACGCCTGAAGGTCCGAAATTATTTTTGTTGGTGAGAATCCCCCGCAAGCCATCGCTCCGGCTTTCTCCCCCGTTCAAAGGCGGCAGGATATTCTGCCCCAGCGCACCCAATCCGGCATTGAAAGTCATCATATTTATCATCCGGCCGGCAATCACGCCATTCCGTTGGCGGATGGTGATCAGCACCTGCCAGCGGTTGGCTGTCACCACAAAATATTCCACCTTATCGGCAACAGCCTCCGAATTATCCTGTAAAGCCGTCACGACAATCTGTTTTCCATCAGCGCTTTTCTCCACTTTGAAGGCCGCACTGGTTAACAAAGTAGCCGGATTTCCGCTTGTATTCCCTTGCGAATCGGACCATTGTAGAGTGTAATCGGCAATATCCGTATTCACAAACAAAGGCTTCACCGAATTGACCTTACTGTTCAGGATCACTTCCCGGGCAGATACACCGAAGTGATGCTCCCCGTCAAAATACATATCCTGGGTATTGTCGTCCCAGGCTTTGATCTCCACTTCAATATGGCTCGAAACATTGACTGCCGCATCTTCCGGATCGCGCCAACCGGAACCGGAAACACTCCGGATATTAAAAATGTACTTGTGATTCCGGAGAATTTGTCCGAATACCCCGTTTTCATCCCTGGGATCGAAATCCATCCGGTAATAAGTAGGAGTTTCATCCTCCTCATAATAGCCGCCCACGACAATACAGGTCGCCTTTGTCCGGCGGTCTGCCTCAGGGACAACGACCGATTCAGGCAGATAAAGCTGTCCCACCGATTCATACCCGTCGACAGCCACAGGCACAGTATTGACAGTCCCGGTACTCGTAGCAGGCACTACCGGAGCCGTCATCGTCAGCCCCGTCCCTTCGTGCATCACCTGAATCAGGGAGTTTGCCCTGAACACCTGTACACTGGCCAACCGGAAATTACTCACTGTCCCGGCTTGTACGTCTACCCGGGCAATTGAACGCAAGGCCTGCAAGCCGGTAATATTGTTCACCTGTCCGCCATCCAGTCCGCCATTGATCTCATATTCGGCAAACATAGGAAATTTTGCATTCAGCCCGGAAGTTCCGAAAGGCTGACGAATCCGTTTCTTTACCGTCATCTCCGAATCTCCCTGTTGAGGTTCATTTGCAATCACAGCAGCCGTGGCATTGGCTACAATAAATAATTTCAAAGGCTGATTGCTGCTGCTTAAACGGGCATCAAACGTCGTCCGCGACCCGTTGCTGTTGATAGCAATCCCGGGAACCCGATACCGGTATTCTCCATTTTCAAACACCAATACCTGAATCTCACTGATGGCAGACTCCCGATCGGTAGTACGAAACTGATTCCCAACCCGGGTATACACGGTTGCTGCGGGAGTAGTAATCGTCAGCCGAATGGATACATCCCCCTGACCACTGCCGGTGGCATCGGAAACGAAAGCATCGTCCGAACAGGCAATCCCCATTACCCCCATCATTAACAGTAAAATAAAATGCTTCATTGTCTTTCTCATTTTAATGGTTATTCATTTCAAGACAAAATTGAAGCATTAAAAGAAGATTTTTGTACCCTTCAGCATGTATCCCGGAAAGACATTTTTTCTAATTCGGCATATTCTCCGGTTTTCCGGGATAAATTTTGCAACTTACTTGCCCGACCCCGTTTTTTTTCCCGCTTTGCGTTACACCGTCAGAAAATTGTGTCGTTTTCCGAAACAAAAATAATATCCTGCCATTCTCAGATAGTATTTACCTCCCCAACCCCCTGACAATTTCGCGCTGCTTACTGAAAAACTGTACCCTTTCAATATCTCCGCTCCGTGAAATCAAAGTCGAAAACTTTTTCAGGGACTGTATCCAGGCTTTCAGCCTCACAAATAAATTATCATCATCAGAAGTCAGGGAATTGATAGCAAACACCCGGATCATACTCAGATGAAAAGAAGAAGTTTCCACATAACTATAAGTGGCCTCAAAATTAATATTCGACAAATAGATTAATACCTCATTGCCATTTTTATAAGCTCCCTGAGCTGCAATATGCTCTAAATCGTCCAGCAAATAAAGTACCTCCTCCTTCAAAAGCCTTACCGTCTCTTCGGAAATCAGGTTCAGGCTGGCAAAATAATTGATGTCATTCACCAAATGGGGAATCATCTCCCGGTCCCACACATGTGAAGTATGGTGAAACAACTGGGCATATGCCACAAACTCCTTCAGTTTATCCAATAATTTTTCGGGCAGCACCAAATCTTCAAACCGTTTGGAAAAATGAGTCTTTTCATGCTGATACATCCATTTAAACATTCTGAACCTTGCCAATGCATCGTATTTCAAATACAAAGTTTGCGGCAATATATTCGACGATGTGCACAATTCTGCAGTCGGATCTTCCGTTACGCTGGCAAATACCTTAATATAGCTACTCACCAAATTATAATAAGTATCCGCCGGAAATTCATACTCCACCATATTCAGGTTAATCAGAGCATTTTTATGTGCCTGTGCCCCCACCAGCTTATCCAGTGAAAGCCTCATCTTCTGGGTTATCAAAGCAGCTTCTGCCAGTGTAAAAGGCACTTCTCCCCTCAGCCGGCGATAGGTTGCTTCTTTTCCTAAATTTAAGGTTTCCATCAGGATATTAGCCAGATTTATTCCCTCGGGCAGACAATTACGCATAGTCTGGATCAGACTCTCATTCAAATTATATTGATTCATCATTTCATAGTTTGTCTGTTAAACGAACTTAGAGAATGTTCTGTTTCGCAAAATGAAACAATTTTAACCGGATTAAAAAAATGTTGCACGACACGAAAAATCGGCCAGGAATTCCTCCAGTATTAGACACGAAAAAAAGCATTCCGGTTCAGGTTTTGTCACAAAACACAGATATACAGCCTCTATTTTTGTATTCGAACAAAGGCACAAAAATTTTGATGGACGATTCAGGCGAAAAAATAAACATCCCCCAACAATCGGGAAGATCATAAACCGCAAATCTGATATCATAACTAAACTATAAACGAGATGATGAAACTTTACTTTTTAACCGTTTTGGGTATATTACTTGGAATTACAAAAACTCCGGCACAAGGATACGAAAGCTATACCCTACCGACCTGGGCCCTGAAAACAAATGCCTTGTATTGGGGAACAACCACTCCCAACCTTGCCTTAGAAGCCGGACTTCATCCGCAACTGACACTCGACCTACTGGGCACTTACAATCCCTGGCAATTCAGCGGCAACAAAAAACTGAAACACTGGCTGGTACAACCCGAACTCCGTTATTGGACCTGTGAACGTTTTAACGGACATTTCTTCGGTATCCACGGACACTATGCCCAATACAATGTAGGAGGCATCAAAATGCTGGGGCTAAAAGACCACCGCTATCAGGGTAATCTCTGGGGTGCCGGAATATCCTACGGTTACCAATGGATTCTCTCCAATCGTCTGAATCTCGAAGCAACCCTTGGCTTAGGATATGCCCATCTGAAATACGACAAATATGATAAAGAAACGTGTGGCCGTTTCATCAAAGACGGCAGGAAAAACTACTTCGGTCCTACGAAAATCGGCGTATCGCTGGTCTACTTCCTGAAATAACATACGGTCAACCCCTATTTATAAATCTTATAATCCAATAAATATGAAAAAGACAGCCCTGATAAGCACCCTATTTCTGACAGTCATCTCTGTAGCCCCGGCCTTTTCCCAACGGTCGTACCAGGGAGAAATCCGGATCGTGCAAAACCGTTTCGAACAAAAAGGCGATACCCTTTTCCTGCAAATGGACATCGACCACTCAGGGATAGCCGTGAAACCACGCCAAACCATAGAACTAACCCCGGTATTGGAAACCGACTCGATGGACCTCGTTTTGCCTTCCGTCGTCCTGAATGGAACAAACCGCGACAAAGTTTACCAACGTTCCCTGAAACTGGACAAACAAAAAAGTCCGGCTATAGCCCCCTATCTGGTCAAACGGATCGACGGCCGTAGTAACGAAACAATATCTTACGACCTGACCGTTCCTTTTGAAGAGTGGATGGCCGGGGCTACACTGAATCTTTATGAAGACTTTTGCGGCTGTGCCGGAAAACGGCAACTCATCGCCATTAATATGTTCCCCACAGCACTGAAGCTGGAAAAACCGATAGTCCCCGACACAATCATCCAGCCCGCTCCGATGCCTGCCCCGGTGATTTACACCAAAGAAGGCTCAGCTTTCGTGAATTTCCCGGTCAGCCAATCCCGGATATTACCCGGTTTCCGCGATAACCGTAGCGAACTCGCTAAAATACACGCTACCCTGGATGAACTGCTCGACAACCAGCAGGCCAGAATCACAGCCGTCGAACTGACCGGCTATGCATCCCCGGAAGGTCCCCATGCCTTCAACGAAAAACTATCGCAACGACGGGCTGAAGCTCTGGCAACCTACCTGAAGGAACAATACCAGCTTCCCTATTCCATTTATCACATTTCCTGGGGAGGTGAAGACTGGACTGGACTTTATGAGCTGGTAACCGCTACGGATATGCCTGAGAAACAGCGCATCATCGACATCATCGAACAGACCGGTGTAAACGACACACGCATCAGACAATTCCGTGAACTCGACCAGGGCAAATCCTATCGCTATATGAACGAATATTATTTCCCGAAATTACGACGGGTAGATTATAAAATATATTATCAGACAGAGGAATAAAAAACTATTAAATAAAAGAAAGGAGGACCAGGAAGAATCGAAAGAAATAAATCGTTTCAACTAAACAATTTTAATTCATTATTTATTTAACTTAAAACTAAACGCAATGAAAATAATCAAACATTTTTTTATGTTAGCATTAGCAGGATTAGCTTTTGCAGCCTGTAGTAACGAAGATCCTATTTATGATGGCAGGGAATCGGAAAACCCGAATGCAAACGCACCGGATGCGTACACGGCCTTTGCCATCAACATTCCGAATGTCCCCAGGGCCAAAGCTATGACCCGGGCTTCCGACCCCGGCACTCCCGAAGAATATGCGGTAAACACCCTGCACGTGTTCATCTATGATGCCGAATCGCCTTACACACCGACACTCGCCGAATTTAGTGTGGCTGACGGTAGCCTGAGCCTCCGGCCGGGAAGCACTTCCATTTGGGAAACCAACAGAGCCATCAAAACCAAGAAAGCCGACAAATACATTTTTGCAGGCGTCAACCTCCCTCCGATGATCATCGATGCAATCAAAAGCCAGGGATTCGGAGCATTCAATTTCCATGAATTTTCACTACCCATCCTGCAAGCCACCGGGCCGGAAGGATTCGTGATGTTCAATGCCGCATATCCCCCAAGGACTATGGCAGACCAACTTTACCCGACAGAAGAAGAAGCGCAGAATCCGGGTGCACAGCTCTCGATTCCCGTTGACCGTATCAGCGTCAAAGCCTCTGTTGCAAAAGGTCCCGAATTTGTGGTAAACGGCGGAGGCACCATGACCGACCTCACTTACGGCTGGCGTAACATCAACCAGGCATTCTATTTTGTACAAAAAATGGAAAACGGAATCATCAAAGACCATAACTGGTCGAGCTATTCCCCCTGGGATTTCAACCCGGGCGACGATCACTTACCCGTAAACGAATCCGGTGCGCCCATCGACATGTTCTCTTATGCCATGGAAAACGCTTTCGACTTTGTTCCTAACGTGACTCTAACCGACGAGGCTACCTACCTGAGCATTTCAGGCTACTTCCGTCCCGATCAGGTCATCCGGATCAGACCGCAGGCCAGCCGCGCCTATCCGTCCAGCGGTTCGGACTTCGAAATCATCGACAATCCGAATCCCGAAAGAACCACGTTCTACATCGTCCGTACTGACGACGGCGTAGCCAACTATTTCGCCGACGCATCGGTAGCTGAGACATTCGCACAACTTTGTAACCAGGGAGCCGACGGTATGCCCGAACTCTCCGAGCCTTACGATATCAACCGTAACAGGTACGACGAAGGACGATGCTACTACCACCTGTTTGTAAACGGTGAAGCCAACACCCCGCAAGCGCCTTACAACATATACCGTAACCAATACTACAAAGTAAACCTCAACTCTATCCAGGCTCCGGGTAACCCCGACGAAAATTTCGACAAAGGCAAACCCATCCAGCCGAATGCATGGCTCAGCGTAGAGATCGAAGTCAGAGAGTGGGAACTGATCGAAGAAAACCACGATCTATAACCCGCATCCGTTCATAAAGTCCTTCCCGTTTTGTGAAAGGACTTTATGAACCATTAAACAAGCCCGCCGGGCTTTGCAACCAAAATCGAAACTTTATAAACACCTTATACGATGAAAACATCCCGGATAAAATATTTCATCCTGTCCCTGTTCATCAGCGGAATCACCCTCCTGTGGGGAGGATGTATCAAAGAAGACCGCTCCAATTGCGAAGAATGCCTGACACTGAAATTCCGGTACCGCACTGCACCGGAAAGTCGTGCCGGTACTAGTTTTCCGGAAATCGACCGTCTCTCGGTATTCGTTTTCGACGGTTCCGGCATATTCGTTTTCCGGGCAGACGACGACGGCATCCGTATTACGGATGCCTACTCTATGACGCTTCCGCTCAAACCGGGCAGTTATCAGTTTGTAGTATGGGCCGGACTGGACGAACACTACATCCTCCCCACCTGCATCAAAGGAGAAACCCGGATGGAAGATTTTATCCTGCAACTGGAACGGGAAACGGACAACTCCATTCCCCGCCACCCGGCCCTGCTTTATCACGGCTACGAAGAAGTGACCGAATTCAAGCCCCTGGAATCGAAAACCATTACCATCAGCCTGCTGCGGATCACCAATACGATTCGTGTCATCGCCCATAATTTACCTGCAACTGTCAACCACTCCATCAGCATCGAAGATGACAACGGCACCTACTACCACTCTGCCGAAATCGCCCCCGACGACTTCCTGACTTATATCCCGGTATACGCCCAGACCCGGGCACAGGCCTCTTCGTTGATTGCCGATTTCAACGTCATGCGTTTACAAAACGACCGGGCAGCCCGTCTGAAAATCAAAGACGAGACAGGGACTACAAAATACGACGAAGCCCTGATTGGTAAACTACTCAGCGCCTACCCCGGCATTGATTTCGACTACACCCATGATTTCATCATCGAAATCACTTTCAACGACGCCTACGTCCCCGTCAGCATCAAAATCAACGGCTGGGAAATCATCGACGAAGAAAGCGGCCTCGGGTAATCCCGGGGCTTCTTCCTACAAATCAACACAGTACGAAACGACTATACATTCATACCATTAACAATCTGTAAACAAAGTAATCAAGAAAATATCAAATAAGTCCATGAATTTATCTGTGATTTATTTATTTTCAGGAATAACTTCATTCAAACAAGCCACAGCATTAAGCGTACGGGGATATCCAATGTATGGAAGCAGCTGGGTAACAGCAGCCAGCAAGATAGCTTTATCATTGCCTACATTTAGATTTCCCCGGATATGCCCTTTGACCTGTGCTTCACAACCACCCAACGAAACAAGGATAGAGAACGTAAGTAATTCACGCGTTTTCACGTCCAGAGCCGGACGGGTCTGGTAATCACCGAAACAGTTGGCAGAAAGATATTTTTGGAAATGCAACTGGTCAGCAGGAGATGTTTCGTACATTTTATCGATGTGCCCGCTACCAAAAATAGATTTTTGCAAGGCAAGTCCTTTCTCCATACGGGTTTCGGAAGTAGTCACGGCTTGGGATTCCAAAGGAAGCGGCACACCTTTCCCGATAAGAAATTCGTTGGTAACTGCTAAAAGTTCCTCCACCTTTGCCATTCCGGCGTAAGGAACAGCATGATAAAGCACTTCTTTGATTTCGACGGGACTGATCCCATTGGCCAGGGCTGCCTGCAAAGTCTTGCAATATTCGGTTTCTGTATTCATAGCAATAGCCGAGACCATCGTTATAAGAATGCGGATACGGGTATCCAGTTCGCCGCATTGCTGTGTTTCTCCGAAAGCAAAATTACCAAATACCTCTGCCAGCTCGGGATCGGTAGCAGCCAACGTGCCGTCAGGATCCGGAAACCATTGGCGGTAATTACGGGCAGCATCAGATGAAAGTTCCCCGCTTTGCAAAGTGGCCTCAGCATAAGCCGCATCATCCACGGGCTCCAGCCATATATTCTTGTTCGTCTGCGGATTACACTCGATTGCCAGATGCGAAAACCAACTGTCGGGAGCTGCACCGTGCCAATGGACTATATCCGGGGCAATTTCAACGATTTCACCGGGAAACAATACCCGTGCGGCCTTTCCTTTCTCCTGGTAATACCCTTTGCCACCGACGGCTATCAGGAGTTGACCACCCGTGTGACTGTGCCAATTGTTCCGGCACCCCGGCTCAAAGGTAACATTACTCACCGGACAATTCAAATCCTTATTCTGGGTAAGACGAGCCAGCCAAGACCGGCCGATAAAAAACTTTGCATACTGCACATTCGCATCTCCCACAGGAAATGCACTTAAATTACGGAGTTCTTTTTTCATATTCTGGGCATTTAATAGATTTCCTGTATGGAACAGTAACATCAAAGTTACTGCCGCCATTATAATTCTTCTGATTTTCATAAGGGTTATCGTTTTCGTTTCTATTAGATATGACAAACCTACCGAATCTGCCCTATTTTACAGGTAAACAAATTACGGATTGTCCTACCCATATTACAGATTTTTCATTATCCGGAACCGACAAATACCAATCCTTATAAAAAATGAATTTTACAGACAGTTTACAGGTTAAACTACAAAATAACCGGTATAATTAGTAAGAAAACGGACCTCATGTTCTTCCTGCAGAAAAGACAATGATATATAAAAAAAGTCCCGTCTTTCCTTAAAAGACGGGACTTTCAGCAATTCATATTTTTTAATAAATTACTTTTCGAGAAATGATTTTTTCATTCTGGCAATATCGGTCAGGTAGTCCTGAAGATCTTGTTCATGTTCTTCTTCTTCAGCCAATATCTTTTTTACGATATCACAAGTAGTAAAGTCTTTTCCATTCGTAAAGTCGGCAATCTCCTGATACCTCAGAATAGCACAACGTTCAGAAGCTATATTGTCTTTTAGCAAGCTGACAGAACCAAAGTCCTGGGGGGTATCGTATTTGCATCTTGCCAACTCAGACCATTTCTGCGGATCTAAAACGGGTACTCCTTCCAATTCAATGATACGCTTGGCTATCATCCGGGCATGCTGATGTTCTTCATTTGCGTGTTCTTCAAACTCACGTTGTACGTCGGGACGCATAGCACCTTCAACGACTAATGCGCCTACCCAATATTGGTAGTAAGCCAACCATTCTTCAGACAGTGCAGCATTCAACTGTGAGATCAATTTTTCTACGTCCAATTTTCCTTGGAGAATTTTTACACTTTCTTTAGCCATAATTTTAGGATTTAGTTTATTTGGTTCTATTTATACGTGTAACGGACAAGATTTTTTTTTGTTTGAGTAGCTTGAAATTTTAACAAGGATTTCTATTTTCTTATCCAACGCAAAATCCCGGAAAGCCGCAGCAACGACAAAGACAAACCCATCGGTTTGCCTTTCCCGATGACCCGATTACGAAGATTTATCTGACAAAATAAATTCCGGAGACCTCAGTATATTTCACTGAAATCTCCGGATTCCACCGATAAATTCGCATCTTTAACGTACTTCTCTCCCCATCATTTTTTCACGTAAGCCTCTGCTTTTTCTTTCATCCGGGCCGAACGTTTGACACTATCCGGATGACTCGAGAACATTTTCTGGAACATAGACGATTTTTGCCCGTCCGATAACCGACTGAGTTTATCCAAAGCATTGGCCATTCCATAAGGATTAAAACCATGTTTCACACAAAATTCAAACCCATAATCATCTGCTTCCAATTCTTGTTTTTGTGAAAACTGTGCACCTGACAAGGCTTCTGCAATATCTCCCAACTGAGAATCCGTCAATTTCTCCAACATCCCTCCGGCAGCCCCGGCAGCGTTCTTTGCTGCAGAAGCAAGATATGCATTTTTCATGGCATCTTTACTATCGGTATGCACGACATGACCTATTTCATGACCCACAATCGCCATCAATTCATCATCGTTCATCATATCCATCAAAGCTGAAAATACCCGGATACTGCCATCACCACACGCAAAAGCATTAATATCTACCACTTCATAAACTTTATAATTCAGCTTCAGCCCTTCGACATCTCCCACGTTTTGCATCAGTGAATCCAAACGTCTGGAATAAGCAGACTCAGGAGCTGAAACCGGATTATGTTCGTCCATCCATTTCACCGATTCCCGGCACAAAGCAGCCACATCTTCATCCGACAAAGTAATTGCCGATGCCACATTCGAAGCAGCATTCAATACTTTTTTTGTATTGATCATACGATTTCCGATCTTTATTTGCGCTTGTCCTACAGACATTATTCCAGCCACAACCAAAACAAGTAATACCCATTTTTTCATTTTCATTGTATTTTTCATTAAAACCTCACAAAAATATAAAATTCTATTTCTCCGGCAATCGAGAAGGCAAAGCATTGGCGCTACAAAAATTTCAATGCCTCTTTCACATCTGGATTTCCTGCTTCTGCATTTCCCTGCGCAGATTAAAAGCCTCAGCCAGATTCTTTTTCACGCTCCCTCCCTTACTATAACAATCCCCGACAGCATACACATTTTCGTCTCTCCCTGATCAGCATGCCGCAGGCTCTCTTTGAAATCCATCTCATTTTTCATCATGAATGATTTTAATAATAATTTATTACAATCTTCCATTGCATAGCTACCGCAAACACATAACCCTGGTAAGAGCCATGCAACACTCATTAACAAAATTAAAGTTTAAATTGGAAATTCTCTAATTTTATCAAAATAGTTTTAAATCAGGAAAACGGGGCAATTGTGCTTACAAATCCCCCGTTTCCGATGTTAAATAAGTTTTTTGGTAATGGTTTGGATAGCTGCAGTAACAGACTGGGTAGTTGTATAGGTCCGGCTGCTTCTGGTATATGAAAAAGTCAGTACATCTCCGATATTTGCGTCAAAAGAGGCCTGATAAGTCCCGGTCGAAGTTGTCACAAATATTCCCACGACTCTGGTACCGACACTAACTGTCACAGTTCCGGCATTGATCACCGATCCACTTCCGGATCCGGTACCATAAGTCAGGGTTCCTGAAATTTTTACCAATTGGTTTTTTAAAGCAATTGTGTAATCAAGGTAATTAGTACCGGTCAACCGAATGGTTTCGGATACATTTTGTTTGTTTGTGGTAAAATTAATGATCTGTTCTCCGGCAGTTGTCGCCGTATAGGTGTATATTCCTCCCACCACTGTACCCGTAACGGGAGTTAGATTAGAAGTATATATCCGATAAACTCCGGCAGTCGGGACAGTAAATTTCAGAGTAACGGCCTTACCCGTTCCGAAATCAACAGGATTCGGCGTAAGCACAATATTTGAAAAACGGTATACGCCATTTGTATTACTATACGCCACCTGCCCGCGTTGAAAAAGGTCGGCATCAATAAAAACAGTTTCGGACGCATTGGCTGTATTAGTTTTAAAATTGATAGTCTGCCCTCCGGTAGCGGTAACTTTCCATTTGTACCGATACAGTCCGTTTTCGGGTACAACTTCAATATTAGGAGAAACCGGCGTCAGATAAGCCGACGTGACGTAACAATTGAACGGCAGCATATATTCGGCTTCGGCGGGAACCGTAAACTTCAGCGTCACCGGAGTTTCCATTGTATTAGGAACGGTCGCCGGCGTCACACTGATATTGGTAAACGTAAAAGGCGCATGCAGAAGCAACCGGATAGTTCTTGATAAAGTTCCGGCCTCTATTTTTAGGGTTGCATTACGGGCTATCCCATTTGCCGGGACATCGTGGATGGCAGCCGAGAGATTTCCTGTAGCCGGATCGTAAGAAACCGAACCGTTTACCAGTGGATTGGCCGGGTCCTGGACGAGAGTAACTACAATCGAAGAATTCTGTGAAACTCCGGCCACTGTTTTATAGGTAGCATTAGCATTCAGGGTCTGTCCGTTGGACGTGAATGAAATCACTGTTTTATTTACAGAAAGGACATACGAACCGTCAGAAATCGTGGGATATGACTGCAGCAGCACCGAGGCCGTAATATTGTTCGATGCCGGTGAACTTTTGGCTGCTTCCATCGTGGAATATCCAGCCATGGCAACACTTTGTATGATAATTTTAAACCATACATTCCGTTGTATATCATACATATTTTTAGCATCATCGATAATATCAATTTTATAATAACAGGTAGCTCCTGCATAAGTTCCCTGGACGATCACATAAGTCGGGTCAGTAGTGACGGTAGAATTTTTACGTTCAAAGGTATAGATATCAGCCACATCCATGGTACTGGCATCGGTAAAGGTCACTCCCGCCGGCTCGGTAATCACCGGATCGAATGTACGGGTAGCGGTATTAAAGGGTGCTACACTTCCGGCAGAAGCTTTATTGAACAAAGCAAACTTCACATTTGTCAATCCCCACCCTGCCTGGTTTTCAAGGGTAAATTTAGCCATATTCCGGATCAGAGGCACCGGTTGTCCGGTGAGTACCCCTGAATAAATACCGCTGTTCAGTACAATACGCTGCCAGAAAATCAGTCCGGTAGACTGTAAAGGTGCAATCAGCTCCCCTTCATCCTTATTCAAAGAGGCGACATCGCTGAAAGCACTCCAATCGTAGTTAGCGATAAAATGCAGGATACGCTTATTTGTACTCTGCGGAAGTGTAACGGTGTAATTGTTCGCACTGAAGGTAGCCGAATAACGGCCGATAAACCGGGCATTCTCGTCAAAAACCAATACCTGTAACCCTGTAAGCAGGTTTTCATTTATAGCGCGGGTTCCGGCAGGCACAGCCTCTGGAAGCTGTATCGTAAAGCGTACATTCACATTACCGTCTTTATCCGGAAGTTCGTGTTCCGGATATTCATGCGTACAACCACAAAGGAGAATTACCAGAATACTCAATATTCTTCTCATAGTTTCATCATTTATTGTTCATCTTTGTACAAATCGTATACGGCTCGGATATAAGCGGTTCCGGCCGCTCCTCCGCTGGTCCAGACATTATTTACAAAATCATAATAATCGTATTTAAAAGCACTCCAATAAGCCTCACCGGTAAGTAACCCTTTCACAGCACTATTGGGGTCGTCCTGGATAGAGTTAATCAATTCAATTTCCGCCTTTGTAGGCATACGCCAGCCACTGCGATAAATATCCTCACCATACTGCAGGCAACGAAGCTGAGCCACAGAATAAGTTACCCGATTATATATACCATATTGCGAAGCAATGATAAATCGCGGTGAAACCATTTTATTACCGTTAGCAGTGGAATCCGTTTTGGGATATCCATTGGTTGGATCACCCAATGTATAAGCACCGGTAGAGCTTGGAACCAAGGTATTCACCGTAAATAAATTCAGGTTGGTTCCCCCTTCAAACCATTCCGGTTTGATATTTCCGGTAGAAATACGCGCCGTAACATACCGGACAGGATACTGAACGACAGTCGCATTCAGGCTCAGTCCCTGATTATTGGTGACAGTGAAAGTAATATTTTTGGGTACGTAATTAATCGGGATAGTACTACTAATCGTAATAGTACTCGTTGCAGCATTTACAGCAAACACCGGAAACTGTGTCTGCCCGCTTGTATAGGTAACATTCGAAGGAACCCCGCTCGTATTGTATTGTGTACAGGAAGCCGTAATATTGGTAATACTGACAGGCAAATCGGAAACATAATTCAACGTATAGGTAGCAATGTTAGCCATAACAATATTATATTCGTTTATTCCGAGATAATGCTGATTGATCGTCTTGAGTACGATCTGCCGGGTCGTCCAATCCGTAATGGTACAATTGCCGTTTATCGATACCGTGCCACTCTCACTATCAGATCCATTACTATCTATATATACTGTCACATCGTAAATCATATTGCGCGCCACCCGCCCTGTTTCAGCTTTACCGGCATATTTATTCACCGGAATACGGTAATAATTCCCGAGCCGTGTCCCGTAGGGCACATTCACCATCAAATATGTCTCGTCAACAGACGAAGTGCCCCAGTTATTTTCATAACAATAGAAAGTAAACGTAGTAACAGGTGTACCCGTTACATAAGGCGAATCACCGTAATCCCCGCCTGCCGCCACATAAGGATTATTATCCAGTAGAACACCGTATTTAGCAAAATGACGGAGAGATACCTGCACGATAGTAGCACCGGCCACAACTGACGAAAGGCTGAATTTTACCCTGATTTTAGACATAGCCCGTTTGAGCGGTATACTCACATTTACCATTGCAGTCTGAGGTGTAGGGTTCAGTATGACCGATACCTTTCCATCCATAACAAAACTGCTCTGCGTCGTATGACTCGTAACGGGAGTCATTGTCCTCAGTGATTTCAAAGCACCGAAAGTAATGTTACTTTGTACTGTCATATCTGACGGGAGGTTGACTACCGTATAAATATCGTAAATCACACCGGGACTGAAGCTACTCTGGGAAGTAAGCAATTCCTTTGAGAAGGTACCCGTTCCCTGAAACGACAGGCCCGTAAAAGCTTCATAGCGGAGACAGGGTTGATTATCCGCCGCATTTTGCGGAAAAATGAAAACATGCATATTCGTGATCTTGTTTTCATTGAGCAGATCGTCTCCGGGTTCTGTAGCACGGGCTTCCACACTCCCTGCTTCCGGCTGCATTCTCAGGACAATTTTCCCCTGTGCAATATCAGGCAAGAAGTTATCTGTTTCACGGTCACAAGCCCACAGCAAAAGAACCGGAAGAATCATATATAAACTTTTTTTCATATCCCTATTAATTATAAGATGCAACCTGCGTAATCTTAATCCGGGTATCGGTACCCGGATAACGGCGTTGTGTACCAATCATCGGATTAATGGGTATTTCATTCCCTTCAACGGAAATATAAAACTCCGTATCCCGTGCATTGCCGGTCCATCGCTTCGATGCTCTGACGGCAATGACATAGGGTGAGCCCGGATTCGCAAATCCGTAGGATACAGCCTGAGACGCTAATCCCGCCGTAGACGGAGTAAAAGCAAAATCAAGCCCGTTGGTGAGCGTAGCGCTCCACGCTGCTCCGTAAGGAGCTTTTAATTCAAACTGAAACACAGCATCTTCCAGTCCCCCCACATTTGTATTCATTGTCTTGGCATTCGTTCCTCCCCAACTGCTTCCCCATGGACCAAACGAAAAATCACCGGCCGTAATGGGCCGTTCGTATTCGATATTCTGCTGATTCCAGGGCAAAACGTTCACATTTATCGTAATTTTAGAATTGATATCAAGAATAGCCAGTACCTGATAAACATTGTTTTGTAACAAAGAATATTTGTTGATAGTCTGGTTATTATCCGTTATATATCCTTTGTAAGTATAAGCATTTCCACCGGAATTCAGCCTTATCTCCAAAGCAGGGGCAGTCACCTGCACAGGTGAAAAAGCGGTCACCAGATTCTGGTAACTATAAAAGACAGCCTTGGCATTTGCCGGCTGCAAAGCCGTACCATCCACATAGGACGTTAATACCGAAGTATTGGACACATTCTGTTCGTAAAACATCGGCGAAGAAGTCATCTGCGGCGTAGTAGCTGAATAATCGAACTTCACCTCACTGTTACGCACCTGATTGCGAAATTTGATGTATTCAAGCGTCACTGTATTGGAACCGAAATTTACCCCTTTATAAACGTGCACATCCACCCGTGCCTGCAAACGCCGGAGAATCAAGTCAATCTTCCGTCCGTTATCACCGGATACAACCGTAAAAGTCTGCATTCCCACCATCAGCAACGACGCCGGATCAAATCCACCGCTACTTTCCGTAATGAGGCTTTCAAGTTGCTGCCTTGTCGTTGCCGTACTTAGGGTAAAAACGCTACCGTCCGCTTTCCTGAATGTTTTTCCGATATAATTGGCAACAACATACAGCCATTTCTGTCCAGGTTGGGTTTCAATAGGTATTTCCCGTGTGATGGCTGCCGGAAAAGAAGGCACCAACACCGCCTGTTCCGGCACAGCATTCACATCATTACCGAACAGATAAATTGCCAGGCTCGTAAATGCCTGGTCCTGGTTCACCGAATTAGGATCACTCACGCCCTGCATATTTACAGCTAATTTAATAGATATATTCTCAGGACGCTGTACTTCCTCCAAGCCGGGTTCTTTAGAACAAGACATCAGCAAAAAAATACCTGCCAATATGATTATTAATCTGCAATTCATGACATTACCTGTTAAAACCCAGTTTTATTAATTATCAGGAATAATATGGTTTATTTTCCACCCATTTATGACAACGCTAATCCGGACATGATTACCGTCCGTTTGTATTCCTATCTCAAAAATAAACCGGTCTTCCCGGTCGAAATCTGTCTGCGTTTTATATTTGGGATTCAATAAAATCTGATCAATCATATTCTCATTGTAAATCACTTCGGAAGTCAGGCTATTTTTAATTACCAGCCTGGAAACCTGCCCCAGCATCAGACGCATGATCTTCAACTCAGCCTCTACGAAATCCGTTCCGGCAATCATATTCACCGGAGTATACTTAAAAGTCCCGTGATTCAGATCAACGTTATTATCTGCCAGATATCTGCCGTTCAATGCCATAATAGATACATCAAAAGGTTGAGCTGCCGCATAAACGGATTGTACGGTTACGGGGGTTGTATTCGTTATCCGGACAATCACTTGCTTGGTATCCTTCATCAATTCCACCTCCATGACCTTCTGATTACCGACCATTGCAACGGCATCCGTTACAAATCCGGCATAAAAGTCGTCCGGAACGAGTGACGGATAAAGATAATCCCCTTCACCGCCTGTATTTTTGAGTTCTGTCCGGAAATCGTTAAGGTCAGTTAATCCCTTGCGTAAGGTTCCACTCAACGTATTTCCCTGACCACTCAACTCACCTGTTGAAAAGGCCGTGAAATCACCGCCATAGGCGACGACACTGTATTTTCCCTCGGAAAGCGGGATACGCATCACATAATCGTTCGTCAAATGTTCTCCTTGTTCACTGAAAGTATTGACATACTTTCCCTCATCATCGAATACATAAACCGTCACCTTATGAATATTGTTCCCGAAAAGATTCGTATATTGATTATTAAGTGTATATCTGAACCTAAGCAACAACCAGCTTTCACACATGGCTGTCTGCTCCCGTAAGCAACTTTGTATAAACAACGGAAAAGCCAGAAGGACATAGAGAATAATACGTTTCATCATCTGTTCGGCGTTAACTCTACTCCCCCCTATGCGCCCAGCACAGAGTAAGTAAAAGTGATAAATTTACGATATCAAAGTACAGGTGTACCGACATACAAATTCAAGACTCAATCGTTCATGCGTAAATCGGTACACCTATAACATTTATGTTTATTCCCAACCAGGTTTAATGATATTGATTGTCCAGGGCTTCACTGAAACGGTAGCTGTAACGGTGATATTTTCTTCATAAGGTTGAGCTGTTGCTTCATTATGAGTAAAAATCAGATTCTCGATACGATATACATTTCCGGGTTTAAATTCGTTAACAGGATTTCCTCCACTGTCTTTATACTTCATCACGGTAACATATTGAATCGGTTTTCCCAAATCATTATTTACATACGCAACTTCCGTTAACTTTAAAATCAAATGGGGTACATCCGCAGGTGTGCCTGTCGTAAAAGTCAGACTGGGACAAACCTGATAAGCCCAAGCTTTTTTAGGAGTTACTGCCGGATTAGTAGTAGTTGCTCCATTGGTTGGATCAGGGTAGAATGTCAGTCCGGCTGACGTCGGAGTGCAATAATCAGCCATTGCATTATCTACCCAATCGGACGGAGCCGCCGGATTACCTCCTACATAATAAGGGAAATCCGTATTATATGAATTAAAATAAGGCCCCCAGTTCGTAGCCCATCCCGGCTGGTTTCGAATATCAACAGAACTGCCCACCAGATAAGGGGTGCCGTCCAGCAATACATAAGGATGTATATTATTCATAAACACTCCGGAAAGTTTATAACCCGTAATATCGGCATTTACAGCAGGTGCAGCGGCACCGTCTTGGTTCTGACATGTAATTTGTGCCAGTTCAAAGCGGGCAACCAAAGGAGTCAACTCAACAGAAGCCGTATATTGATGTGCTCCGGCTGCCGCTGTAAAGGCAGTACTCCGCCCCGCCATCGGCACATGTACAGCATCGGCTTGTAATTGGTCGATACGGAAGCGGGCCTCCGTTCTACCGGTACCCATTACCGCCGGATAGGAAGTACCTGCAGTTGTCCGCAGGTTAGCAACAAAATACAAAGTAATAGCCGTATTCGGAATACCCGTCACCGTAACCGTATTCCCCCCGGCTGTTGATGCAGTATTTGCCAATGCCGCTATTTCCGTTGCCGTCAATTCCCGCTGGTGAATATTATTTCCCGAAGCATCGATAAAATAAATCTTCCCCGAACCGATAACGGCATATTCGGAACTGCCCTTTTGATCGGAGATTGCCCGAGTCTGAGCGGCTTGCTTCACGGTAAGAGTAACCGTATTTTCTCCTGTGTTCTCCTCCGGTCCTGTTATTTCATCCTGCTTATTACAGGCAAACATAGCACCGGCCATAATTGCCACAAATAGAATTTTCTTCATAATCAACGAGTTTAATTGTTACTTTAGTTTAGTCTGTATAGGATATTAATCAATATTTCAACATTTTTTTTCTCTTCCACGCCCCGGCTTATCGTTCTGCCATCATTCCTTGTGTTTGATCATAATAAAGTCAAAACTCTACTTTTTATAGTTAAACAGACCCATTGAAGAAAAAGTTACAGGCTCTATTTCATGATAACTCTCTCAAAAAGAAAGAAAAAGTTTTTATGGTATTACAATTTATCATTCATAATACATAATTTACATTCAAAGTATTTGATTTTATATTTTATAATAGATTTTATCCCATTACTCTAAATATTAAGTAAAAAAAAAATAAAAATTACTCCCTCATTTTTATAACATAATTATTTATAAATGTAGTTATTAAAGTTTGTAGTAATTTAAGAAAGGAATATCGGAAACTCTTTATTCTGCGGAAAGAGAAAACAAGGTATATTTTAAAAAGTAAAAAAGATTTTTTTAACACTGTACGGGAAAAAATTTCAGATATTATAATTAAACAAATCGCGTAATATTTTTAAACATTTTACGCTGAAAATCATAGCTATCAATTCAATTGCAGGTCTACAACTGAAAGAATCATGCTTGCCCCCGTTTAAACCAGTATAAATTTTTCTTCCGATCCGAAAAATAGACGACAATCGGAAACAAACCTGATTTAAGCCTCGTTCTTTAAACCAGTAAAAGTTTTCAGAGTGAAACTTAATAAATTGACAGGAAATGACATGAAATCCGAACGAATTCACCGGCTAAACAGAGCTCCGATCAAGCAAGGTCTGTATATATTGTATCTAATGCAGACCTCCCAACGGCTTCATTGTAATCTGGCCTTATGTCAAGCCGCACATCTAGCAAACGAAACCGGTTTACCCTTGCTTATCGTGTTTCATCTGAAACCGGACTATCCGGAAGCCAACTACCGTCATTTCAGATTTATGGTAGACGGCCTTCTCCAATGTGCGACTGATGCCATCGGATTCGGTATCGGATTCGAATTATCTGACCTGCCGGAAGAACAGCTATACTCGCATTATCTCAATCAGGCAGCAGCCATTATCTGTGACCAGGGTTACCTTTATCCGCAACAAAAATGGCAGACCGATATAGCTGCAAATGTTTCCTGTCTGATGGAAACAGTAGAAGACAATCTCATCATACCTATCGCTTCGGCTTCCAACAAGGCTGAATGGAGTGCACGGACAATTCGTCCCAAACTGATGAAAAAAATATCTTATTTTGCAGGTGATGCCGAAACCAAGTTACCGCCATTGAAATACCCTTTTCGGAACAATGCCAGCCACAACAATGAAACAGCCGAACGTTTTCTCGAAACAACACGAAAAAACAAATATCTTGCACCGGCCGATCTTTCCAGCGGAGAAAGAACAGCACAGAAAATACTGAACGATTTCATTGAGAATAAACTAACGGATTATAGTCAAAATCGTAAAGATCCGTCATTAGCCGGATCTTCCCGTTTAAGCCCTTACCTGCACTTCGGACAGATTTCTCCTTTACAAATATTACAAAAAATCAATACTTTACCTTATGCCGGTGCTTTCATAGAAGAATTACTCATACGCCGGGAGCTGGCTCACAATTTTGTTTATTTTACGCCTCATTATGACGATTATACCATCCTTCCGGCCTGGAGCCGTAAAACACTGAAAGAACACCGGTCCGATCTCCGGCCACAACTCTATTCACCGAAAGAACTCGAAAATGCAACTACAACTGATTCTTATTGGAATGCAGCAATGTACGAAATGCAAAAAACCGGATTCATGGAAAATACCATGCGTATGTATTGGGGAAAGAAAATCATAGAATGGAGCCGTTCCCCAGAAGAAGCCTATACCACAATTATAACCCTCAACAACCGTTATTTTCTAGACGGACGGGACGCCAACAGCTATGCAGGAGTAGGTTGGTGTTTCGGTCTGCACGATCGTCCGTGGCCCTCAAAACCCATTTTCGGTACAGTACGAAGTATGACTGCCCAAGGATTGGCACGCAAATACGATATGGATACTTATTGCAAAAAATTTTTACTTTAACCGATTAAAATATTACGATCGTAAATAGCCGCCGGCTTGCAGAACAATTTCAACCAATCGTTTCATCTACCAGGTAAACAATTGACTCGTAAGGTTGTTTGATATGATCCTGCATGACGATTTCACAAGTACGTGCCAGCGAATAGCAACCGTCAAACTGTTGATCAGAAATTGCATACCGTTCATCCCGGGTCGCCGATTCGGATAGTTCCGGAAAAATAAATCCCCGGTCGCCGGAAGCCCCGCAACACCCCCAATTATCAGGCAATATCACTTCCCGGGCACATTTCCGCGCAATATCGAGCATAACGGGAGTCAGATTCATGATCTGACAGGAACAGGTCGGATGTAATAAAACCCTGTTCTTCGGCTTGATTTCCTTTATTTTAGGTAAAATAATCTCATTCAACCATTGTGTAATATCTATAATTTTCAATTGCTTATATTTCTCCTGATTTTCAGGTGTGAGGATATTTCCTCCGGTTTCGGACAACAGCGTATGCGTACACGATGTCGTATCACAAAATATGGGAATACGTCCTCTTTCAGACCAATCATAAAAACAGGCAACGGTACGGTTGGCCGTAATCTTCTGTCCTTCAACATTTCCCTTGTGTTCCCAAATCTGTGAGCAGCAAAGTCCATGCGCTTCAGCAGGCAGACTTACACGTACTCCCGCTTTACCGGCGATTCTCAATATGACTGTCATCAAGTCGTCTTTATGTAAAGCTGAAGCACCGAAAATACGGGTCACACAAGCCGGAAAATAAATATAATCGGGATCTGTCTCTTCCCGGTAATGTAATTTGCGGGGCATCGGGAAATGAGCCGACCAATGGGGCATCTGACGGAACATTCTGTGCAGAAAGTCTGTCGCCCAAATTAAAGGATAAGGCGAAACAACACGTTCTGTTCCGACAGCCAATTTCAGCATGGCCCGCAGATCGGTTTCCACTGCGCCGAAATGTCCGGCGGCATAATGCAGGATATCCGATGCTGTTTTCGTTGCCTTTTTACTCCGGATAGCATCGGTTACAACAGCCGTACTGATCCCCATAGGGCAAGGCATCTGACACATGCCGTCTGCCGCACAGGTCTGTTCTCCGATATAATCATATTCCTTTTCCAACTGCGGATTGCCTGTCCGGGCAATAATCCGCCTGGCCTGTAAACGCTGACGGGGTGTTAACGTGACATAGCGGGACGGACAAACATGCTCACAAAATCCACATTCGATACAGGTATCTGCTTTTTTGTAGTGTAAATCTTCAGAAAAAAGCGTCATCTCTTTTACCGACTGCAAATGAGCATCGGGATCGGAATTCAGAATCACCCCTTTATTCAATATTCCCTGTGGATCGGCCAAACGTTTTATCTCCTGCATCATCCTGTAAATTTCAGTCCCCCATTCCCGTTCGACAAAAGGTGCAACGGCGCGTCCCGTACCATGTTCTCCTTTCAGCGATCCGTCAAGGGAAAGTACCAGGGTCACCATCCCCTCCATAAAACGGGAAAAATTATTGATTTCGTCCACCGTTTTCATTCCGGAAGTCACCAAAGGATGTACATTCCCATCCCGGGCATGGCCGAAAACAGAGCCTTCATACCCATGTTTATGAAACAGTTCCTGTAATCCTCCGACCAAAGCATCCAATTTTCCGACCGGAGCCGCAACATCTTCAAGTATGACAGAATCTCCCGGTATACGGGCACCGGCAACGCACGGAAAAATTCCATCGCGCACTTTCCATAGCTTCTCACGTTCATTTACCGTACGGGTAAAATCCTCCAGGTTCACAAGGCCATCCAATTTTTTCAATTGAGGTCCGAGATGCTTTATCATATCCTGCATCTCCTCTGAAGATCGGGCCCCATAATCGATCAGCATGGCCGTCGTTCCTCCGGGCAGTTCCGGACGGTCGCCCAAACTACTCAATGCCGCGTAATCCATCATTTCGACCGACAATGCCCCGCTTTCTCCCAAAAAAGCGGCCGCAGCCGCCGCCTTCGTTGCATCTTTAAAATAAAGCATGGCTGAACTGTAAACAGGCAGCAAAGGCAGGGTATTTAATTCTGCCGATACGATAAACCCAAGCGTACCTTCTCCCCCGATCAGCAGATGAGCAAAAATATCCGCCGGATGATCGAAATCGACAAAAGCATTCATGCTGTATCCGGTCACATTCTTAATTTTATATTTTTCTATAATCCGGTTACGTATCCCGTCGTTACCCAATATCTGTGAACGAATCTGTAACAATCCTTTACACAATTGTTCTTCTTCCTGTTCAAAACGCCGTCGGTCGGCTGTGAGACGGCTATTATAACAATGTCCGTTAGCCAGCATAAATTCGATAGAACTCAACGTATGGTAAGCATTGTACCGGGTTCCGGTTTGCATGCCGCTGCTATTGTTAGAAAGAATTCCCCCCATCATGGCTGCAATAGCCGAAGCAGGGTCAGGTCCGATCTTAGTTTGATATTTCTTTAAAATCGTATTCACCTGATGAGCTGTAAGCCCCGGTTCAAACCATATTTTACGGCCGTTGTCACGCACCTCGCTTTTTTTCCAGGCTGTACGCAATTCGCAGATGATGCCGGCATTCACGCTCTGTCCCGACAGCGAGGTACCTCCGGTGCGGAAGGTAACGCCTGTCCCTGTTTCTGAAGCAATAGCCAATAACCGCTGCACTTGTTGCAATGTATCGGGACGTACAATAACTTCGGGTTTGATATTAAAATAAGAACCGTCCCGGGAATAAATTTCCCGGTAAAGTCCGGAAGACAATATCTGGTGAGAATCAAATACAGCAGTCAATTTGTGTAAAAGCCGTTTGTCCATATCCTTCTATATATTTTTACGTCTATACCACATTTTTCCGTGTACAGCCACCTGAAGCGAACCGCCGATCAAAGCAAAAACAGAAGCCATCGAAAGCCACGAGCTTACTCCGTTAAAATCCGGTAATATCACAAAAAATAATATGAAAAACAGCAATACAGATGCCAACACTCCACTCAAACGAGTCAGAATATCGGTAAAAAAACTCAAGGCCACCGCCCACCAACAGATTCCGATCAAAATGACCCAAACAGCCGGACGCCCCACGCCTTGCGGCACCAGAGCGGCATCAGCAGTTGTATAAGCAAAATGCAGATAGCCGTAAACAATATATGCCAATCCCAGCATAATCCGGCCAAAAGTAAAGACAGGTTTCATCGATATAGTTTTAGTACCTACCGGTTAAACAGGTTCCTATATCGATTTGTTACGAGAAAAAGTAATAATTTCCGGCAAAACTATATTTTAATAACATGAAATTAATATACGAATCATTCAAAACAAAATATACAAGGCTTCCGGAACAATCGGAAACCTTGTATTTACCCGTATAAAAAAGTTATAATGAATCTGCCGTTTTTTATTTGCTCAGCCGGCTTATAATATCCTCCAGCCGTTTGTCTAATTTCTGCAATTCCTCCTGATAGGATTCCGAATCTTCATCTAGTATCTTGGCGATTAACGTATACATATCAATACGAACCTGACAATAACTACGCAGTAATTCATTATATTCTGTAAATTCCGAAGGTATACCTTCCAGAGTATCCATCGCTTTAAGCAGTTCTATATTTTCTTTCCATTTGGGAATACCGGTCGTTTCTATAAATTCGACTGCCTTTTCCGCCGGTTTCTCTTCCAGAATGTTATAAAGAGACAACGCCACTTCCTCGTTACGGGCAAACTGTTTTATCTTCGCATCATACTCTGTAGAATTCCAATTATCTTCCCCCAGATAAATTCCGCCGAGCAACACGGCCAGAATAACAACGCAAGAAACAAGACCGATCCCGGCAGCCCGCCAATTGGAATAAAATAAACCGTCTTTCGCCTTATGAGCTCTTAACTCTCTTCCATGCACCTTTTCCACTATCATACAAATAATAGCAGTGTATATTGCCGGAATCAACGCATTCGGTATTTTATCAAGCACCGGCTCGGGTATCATAAAAATACAACCGAAAAGCAAAACGGTCGTGATAATTCCCAATATCAGTGCATTGAATCCCCATCGCTCCTGTCCCAATACGATACAATTTTTACGGATCAGCAGAGCAGCGGCAAAAGGTCCGCCAAAAAAAGTAGCTAAGGCTATCGCAGCCTGTGAATAAAGTTTGTGACTCGTTTCCATACAATAAATAAAAACAAACGCTAAAACAGCATTTACAATTCGTGACAAAAGTAAAAAATAAATAACCGATCCTATCGATACACTCCATTTTGTTTTTTAAAACACCCGAATAAAAATCCAGTTCTTTTAAATCCGCATTTTAAGAGTTCTCGTTCTGAAAATGAGGAATTGTTCCCCGGAAAAAAGATAAATTTCCTCATCTTTCTACATAATTTTTGTAAATGGAACTAAAATAGGGTTATTGAATACACATTATATCACTAATATACAATCACTTATTACTTTACTATTTTAAAAAAAATTCTTTGGCATACATTTTTCATTATTCATTTACGAGTACGATAAAAAATAAGTATTCAAATATCATTATTAACATTAAAATCAAAATGCCATGAAAAATTTAGTGAAAAGCGCGTTCGTAGCAATGACAGTATGTGTATTTGCAATCCCGGCATCCGCCGAAAACTACGTAGTAGCTCCGATAAGTGCACAGGATACTGTCGTAAAAAAAGACACTGTCGTGAAAGAAGATACTTCTATATTGCTGGCCCAGGAAGAAGTTACTTACACGAAGATCGAAGTAGCCCAGGTTCCGGAAAACGTGACAACGGCTGTTAAAGCGAAATATGAAGGCTATACGATCGAAGAAGCCAGTAAAGGTTCCGACAAGAGCTACAAACTGGTCATCAAAAAAGAAGATACGAAATTAACCGTATATTTCAATGAAGCCGGAGAGTTTGTAAAGGAAGAAACACCGACTACCGGAATGACGACACTGATTTGACCGGAAAATCTGAGTTTAAGTATACCTATAAACTGTGTTAAAAGTAATTATTTACAATTAGCACAGTTTATTTTATAATAAAATCACGCATATTTAAACTCACAGGCTCTTACCTACCATTTTAGCAGGGTCAACCCAACGGTCAAAATCGGCAGCGGAAACATACCCGGATCCGACAGCCACTTCACGTAATGTTTTTCCTTCCCGATAAGCCCGCTGAGCGATTTCCGCCGCTTTGTAATAACCGATATACGGATTCAAAGCAGTAACCAGCATCAAAGAATTTTCCAGATGCTTAGCGATAACCTCTTTCACCGGCCGGATTCCTTTTACACAACGTTGGGAAAAACTGAAACAGCCTTCACCAATCAGCCGGGCAGAATGAAGGAAATTACGAATTATCACGGGTTTAAACACATTTAATTCAAAATGCCCGTTAGCCCCTCCGATCCCTACAGTTACATCATTTCCCATCACCTGGGCGGCAATCATCGTCAAAGCTTCACATTGAGTCGGATTGACTTTACCCGGCATAATGGAAGAGCCCGGTTCATTTTCAGGCAAATGCAATTCGCCGATACCGCAGCGCGGTCCCGACCCCAGCATCCGGATATCATTGGCTATCTTCATCAAACTTACAGCAATAACTTTCAATACACCATGAGTTTCAACCAAAGCATCGTGAGTCGCTAAAGCCTCAAATTTATTCGGCGCACTTACAAAAGGCGAAGCCGTTAATTCTGCAATATGCCTCGCAACATTTTCAGCATACCCGGGAGGGGTATTGATTCCTGTTCCGACAGCAGTCCCTCCCAATGCCAATTCTGTCAAATGAGACAAACTGTTTCGAAGCGCCTGCAACCTATGTTCCAATTGTGATAGATATCCGCTGAATTCCTGCCCCAAAGTCAGCGGTGTAGCATCCATAAAATGAGTGCGTCCGATTTTTACAACAGACATAAATTCCTGGCTTTTCTCTCCCAAAGCATCCTTTAACTTTTCAATCCCGGGGATTGTTATTTCCATCAGCATCCGGTAAGCGGCAATATGCATAGCCGTGGGAAAAGTATCATTTGACGATTGGGATTTATTGACATCGTCATTCGGCGACAAAATTTTAAATCGGTCTGTCAGCCTTCCGCCGCTTAATACCTGTGCCCGGTTGGCTATCACTTCGTTCACATTCATATTGGTTTGTGTACCGCTACCGGTTTGCCATACGACCAGTGGAAACTGATCGTCCAATTCCCCGTTCAGAATTTCATCGCAGACCCGGCCGATAAGATCACATTTTTCTTTCTCCAGAATACCGGCCTCATAATTAGTCAAAGCAGCCGCTTTTTTCAGGTAAGCAAATGCCCGGATCACCTCCATCGGCATCCGGTCGGTATCACGGGCAATCTTGAAATTATCGACACTTCTTTGTGTCTGGGGCCCATAGTAAGCCCGGGCAGGAACTTTTACCTCGCCCAGTGTATCTTTTTCAACCCGATAATCCATAACGATCAATTTTATCTACCTTATAATTACGAGAAACGGCTATTTAAGTTTGCCCGTTTAAAATATCCCGGACAACTCCTGTTTTCGCATCCGCACAACCCCGTACATATTTCCACGTTTGCCGGGTAAGTTTTCGTTTTGTTTGTGCGTAAAGTATCCGGTCTTCCTCGTGAATTCTGTGTCAATCACAAAACAGAAGCATCTGTCCGGCCTCTATACATTCAACGGGAAATCGATGTTCTTTTTCTATGATCCTCTTTATTACATAAACCGATCTCATAAACCCGGGAATGTCCTCCCCAGGGATGATAACATTCTCCTATATAGGTAAATCCGAACCGTTCATAATAAGAAGTATGATCTGTACACAAATACAACTTGGTGAATCCTGCTTTCAAAGCATCTTTTTCAGCCTCTTCGATTAAAAGACGTCCGTAATTATTTCCTCTGTATTTTTCTTCGATAAATAGAGCTGACAACCACGGATAAAGCTCCATTCGGGAATTGAAATCATTGGTAATCAGACCGGCACAACCAATAATCTCGTCCTGTTTTACCAAAAGATAAAACTGAGGCAAAGGATTGGACGCATCTATGCCATGTTTCAGACAATCATCATATATCATTTTATTAACATTACCGGCCCATTTATCCTGAAAATAAGCAATCGCTTTTTCCAAATACTGCGGTTGTTTCCGAATTGAAATAATATCCATCATTCATCATTTTTACATCCGGTATAGATCCTGTCCCGGAAAATATCGTCATACCATGCGATCAACCGAATTGATTAAAAAATAAAAATAACAAAATAAAAACCGAAGAACGTCAATATTTCCCGAATTTATAAAGAAAATCTCTTTATTTTAAAATAACCGATCATGTAAAACACTTTTTTATATAAAATTATTTTTTTATATAAAAAATTATATTTAAAGATATTATCTTTGTAGTGTCATAAATTTGAATCATGAAAAAGATTTACTTATTTTTTATCAGTACATTAAGTATCGTCACTCTATTGATATCCTGTGAAAAAGATCACGGAGTGTACGATCCGGATAAAGTTAAACATACCTCGGATTTAGCTGTTCCCAAAGGATTTAACTGGCAAATGACGGCAAGTGCCAACTATATTATCAGTGCACCGGTCGAGACCGTAGCTTCTATTTTTACAGATGAAAGCTGCAATGAAGATCAACTGATTGCACAGGTACCTGTATCTGCAACGCCGAACGAAATTATGCTAGAGTATCCAGCTTCAACCCAGACTTTATACCTGCAATTTCCGTTACAGAACGGAAAAAAAGAAGTCATGCCTGTCGTTGTCAAGGCAACAAGGGCTACACAGGCAATCAAACTTCCGGAAGATGCAGAGTATGAAATGAAAGACGATGATATTTACAAATATGAGCTCACACATTATATCAGCCGGGGAACGATTATGTTCGAAGACTATTGGCCTGTCAAAGGAGACTATGATTTCAACGATTTCGTGATCCATTACGACATTACCGGTAGAATAAGCGGAGGCGGCAGACCGGAGGTATACAATCACGAAGGATTGGACATCAACATCCAGTTCAAAGCCATCGGGGGATCATATAATTATCAGTTAGGCTTTCAATTGGATGCCCTGCCGGCTAAATACATCGACTCTTACGATATCAGCCAGGATCAGGAAATCGTAAAAGTAAAATTCTTAAATCCGAATGAAGAAGGACCGGCAGTATTTGTATTTGAAGGCACATCTGCTTTAAAAGGACAGAACGGAGCGCAATTCTACAATACAGAAAAAGGACACGAAGTTGATAAAAACCAACTCATTACAGCTACCATAAAATTAAAAATAAATAGTTTTAATAACCTTGAAAAAACTCAGGCTTTAGTTGCATCTGTAGCAACGACCAATCAGAATTTCTTTCTGACAGCAGACAAGGAAATTCATTTAAGAGGTTATTCCCCTACGGCTTATTACCAGAACTACGAAACGGATGCCAATGATTTAATGTCGTCTACACCTTACTGCGACAAAGACGGTTTTGTATGGGGCATTAAAGTTCCGGTAAATATTAAGCATGCTATTGAAAAAACCGATTTTATCGAAGCCTATCCCAAGTTCGGAAAATGGGTAAGCAGCAATGGTACTCAAAACAAAGATTGGTACAAATATCCGGTAAGCGGCAAGGTTATCGATTAAGAGAACGTTTTCATTGCTGAGTTATGATTTTAAATTAAAGAATCTGATAACGAATCAGGTAGACGGGTAATTTTAAATCTATACGAAATTATTATAACTTAAATTTTACACCACCATGCAGCCACCCGGCTCATGGTGGTTTTTAATTATTTAAATGCAACATAAAACGACTCTATCCACGAATATTCCCCTCCGAATACCGGACAAAGGGATACACAATCCGGTAAACTGAGAATTCATTCAGCCATATTTTTGCAAAACAGCTCTCAATTTTACCTTATCGATGGGTTTTACAAGATAATCGTTACATCCGGCAGCTAATGCTGCCTGCTTATCCGTATCAAAAGCATAAGCTGTCAAAGCTATAATCGGTAATTTTTTATTAAACGTCCGGATCTCTCTTGTAGCCGTCATCCCATCCGTTTCAGGCATCTTCATATCCATCAATACCAAATCGATCCCGGGTACCGTTCGTACAATCTCAACAGCTTCCTTCCCGTTTACCGCCCGAATTAAATCGTAATCTTTCTGAAGTGATGCAGAAATCAGCAAATAGTTACTTTGAATATCTTCAGCCACCAGTATGAGTTTCCGGTTCATCGATTTTACATCGGTCAAAACCTCTCTTTCCGTCCAATCCTCAATTACTGATTCCTGCTTATTATCTTTTTCTCCCTTATCACCCGTCACACTTACGGAACAGGGTAAAATTGCCCAAAATACGGAACCTTGTCCGTATTCCGACTCAAACCCCACACCGCCTCCGCACACATCTGCAATAGCTTTACATATCGAAAGCCCGAGTCCCGTGCCTTGCGCAAACTCATCCAGTTTTTCAAAACGGCTGAATACCTTTGCTTTTTTATCATCGGCAATGCCTATTCCGGTATCCTTAACATACAAACGAATGCCCCCATCCACCTCCCCATATCCCATTTCAATAAACCCTTTGGAAGTGTATTTAATGGCATTGGTAACATAATTCGTCAGAATTTGCGCAAACCGGCTTTTATCCAGCTTCACGATACAACAGGTATAAGGATTCACAGAAAGCAAACGTACATTCGGATTATTCATCCTTTGCTGCATAGAAGATGCAATTTCATTAAAATATTCGGCCAAATCGAATTCTTCATATTTCAGTTCCATCGATCCCGACTCTATCCGCGAAAGATCCAATATATCATTGATCAGTTTCAGTAATAAATCATTATTAGCATTGATAATTTGTATATACTCTTCTTTTTCTTCCGGCTCAACGGCTGTCATAAGTAAATCTGAAAAACCGATAATAGCATTCAGAGGAGTACGGATCTCGTGACTCATATTGGCCAAAAAAGCAGATTTCAATTTATCGGCTGTTTCTGCTTTCTGTTTAGCATCGATCAATTCCTGCATATACTTTACCCGGTCGCTGATATCATGAATCAATGCCAGCACTTTATTATTTTCAAAGGGAACCATTCGGGCCTGAAAATAATGTCTACTCCCTCGGGCATCCAGATAATATTCGATTTCAATTAACTTGCCCGACCGCAGACATTGATTTATCGATTCAATATATAGCGCTGAAACATCTTCAGAAAAAATAGTACGCCCATCAGCCCCTACCAATTCTTCCAAGGAGTGTAAAAGTTGTATTTCAGCCGATTTCAATAAATCGCAGATAAAGAAATTAGTATCGAAAATAAAAATGAAATCCGGTAAAGCTTCCAAAATCTTTTGATTCCGTTCTTCCTGCTTTTTTATATGAGTGATATCCTGATTCAAACCTATAATCTGCAAATCATTGTCCCCGGAATATTTCCGGACAATAGCAATATATCTCATCCATTTGACGGAATCACCGGTATTGATACGGAACTCTTCATCCATAAATATTTTTTCTCCACGCCGAAGCTGTAATCCGACCTGCTTAATCCGATCCCGGTCTTCGGGATGTATATGTTTCATAAATTCCTGCATAGACTCCTTAAAAGGAAGTCCGAAAGGAATCCCAAAATTCTCGCACCACGTTTCGCTCATCTCTCCTTTGCCCGTAACCGGGGCATAAGAAAAAATCCCGATATTCGAATATTTGGCGATATACTCAAACAAGGTTTCCTTTTCCTGGGATTTGACTTTATATGTCTCGTCCGCCAATGTGCCGAGTACGATATCGCCCTCCTCTGTTTTCAACCGGCTGTAGCGGCATTTATGGTATCTCGTTTCTCCGGCAGCATACAATCGATAAGTATAATCCCCACCTTCTTCCGGAAAATTTCCCGATACAATATCTTGAAAATGCTGCTGATCTTCCGGGAAAATGCAACAGCAATAAACAGAAATATCGTTTTTTTCCCTTACAGGTAATTGTAATTCTTCGAAAAAATAATTCCTTTTCCCCAATATTTCAAACTTTGCCGATCTGCAAAAATATCTCCAGAATAAGATATTTCCGACTTCTGTCGCCTGTGACAAAAATATCTCTATGTATTCATCAGAAATCTTCATAACCGGGACTTTATTAGCACAATTACGCCGCATAGATAAGAAAAATAAACGAAAATAAATATGATATTCAACTATATTGAAAAAAAGATATCCCCCTTACGGATACTATATATTCAATCCGTAAACAAGACAGAAGACGCTTCTATTATAACCTGTCTGCAAAAAATAACCTTGGAACAATATAAAATCATTGTTCCAAGGCCATATTTAACAATTTACTACAACTCTATCGAGCGTGATTGAAACCTCTGGGTTTCTGCGGAATCTTATTCTTCCATTGAATAGCACTGTTCGTCGGCTCTTCCAATTTATTCAAAACTTCAACACTCCGGCGAATATCCTGCATCAACAAATCGGCTAAATCGATTCCTGTTCCCTGACGAACGACAATCCGCATGATTACGACATCCTCCATGGCTTTAGGCATCGTATAAGCCGGTACTTGCCAGCCTTCGACATGCAAAGCATCCGATAAATCATAAAGAGTCCATTTCCGGTTCGGATCATCTTTCAGCTTCCAGATAAATAACGGATTCGGGTTTTTCTCACTCAAAAATTCAAAAATACCCATTTCTTTCAGTTGTTTCCGCAAATAAGCACAAACATCGAGACAATTTTGCTGTATCTGACGGTAGCCTTCCATTCCTAAACGCAAAAACTGATAATACTGTGCCAGGACCTGATTACCCGGACGGGAAAAGTTAATGGAAATACTCGGAATATTAGCCCCCAGATAATTCACGGCAAAGTTCATTTCTTCAGGCAGATATTTTTTGTCTTTCCAAACCACCCAGCCTACGCCCGGATATACCAGACCAAATTTATGACCGGAAGTACTGATGGATAACACCCATTTCAAACGGAAATCCCAAAGTGTTTCCGGATCGATAAAGGGATGAATAAAACCACCGGTAGCCGCATCCACATGAATACAAATTTCCCAGCCTTTTTCTTTATTGAGTTTATCCAATGCATCGTTGATTTCTTTAACATTATCATCCAATCCGGTAATGGTTACCCCCTGAATGGGAACGACACAAATCGTATTCTCGTCACACATTTTGACAACATCTTGCGGGTCCAGTGTGATTTTTTCAGCCGTAACCGGCACCATACGCATTTCTACATCCCAATAGATGGCAAACTTTTCCCATACAACCTGCATACAGGTAGAAATAATAAAATTGGGTTTATCGGTGGGAAGTCCTTTTGCCCGACGACGTTTCTGCCACCGCTTCAAGGCAGCAATTCCCCCCAGCATACAAGCTTCAGAAGAACCTACGGTACTGGTACCGGTGCAATAAGGAGGCTCCGGAGAATTCCATAATTTAGCCAGAATATTTACACAACGACGTTCAATTTCGGCCGTTTGAGGATATTCCGTTTTATCAATCATATTTTTATCCATATTTTCCGTCATTACCCGGCGTGCATAATCGTCCATCCAGGTAGTAACAAACGTAGCCAGATTAAGGCGAGAATTACCATCCAGCATAGCTTCATCATGTATGATCTGATAAGCCACCTCTCCCGGCATCGAATTCTCCGGCATTTCAAATTTAGGTGCTACACGAGCTTCTTCTGAAGTTCCAAAAATAGGCGTGTTTGGATTTTCTGTTTTTTTCATAACCAAATAACTTTAAAATATTAAAATAGAATCATTTCTAAGTTCGTTCACTAAGTACGGGCTGATATCCTTTTAGTTTCACACCTCACATTATTTAACGAAGAAAGACAAGCCCTAACACTGTTTTCACCTTCTCCGTTTTAACTTTTTCCGGAATTAACAGTATAAGTAGAAAAACCAATAAACATCCGTATGGAAAACAGTTTTATATACCTTATCGAATACAGTATTAAAAGCCATTGGGACCTAGTCGCCTTATGCGACTATAAAGGTGTAACTTACACCTACCGGGATGTAGCTCGAAAAATTGAAAAACTACATTTATTTTTCAATGCCTGCGGCATCCAAAAAGGAGAAAAAATTGCACTTTGCAGCCGGAACAGTGCCAATTGGGGAATCGCTTTTCTGGCGACATTGACTTACGGAGCTGTTGCCATTCCGATATTACACGAATTCAAAGCCGATAATATTCATCACATTATAAACCACTCCGAAGCCCGTTTACTGTTCGTCGGAGATTCGAACTGGGAACAACTGGACCACCAACACATGCCACACCTGGACGGTGTCATACGCATGGAAGACTATGTTGTCAAAGAAATCAGCAAACCCGTTATCAGAGATGCCCGCAAACAAGTCAATCGTCTCTTCGGAGAAAAATTTCCGGATCGTTTCACCGTCGACGACGTCAGCTACCGGAAAGACCAACCGGAAGAAATAGCCATGATCAACTATACTTCAGGTACGACCAGTGCTTCCAAAGGCGTCGTTCTGCCTTATCTAAGTATGTGGTCGAATCTCCGTTTCGCATTGGACCAAATGGGATATCACCCCGGAGAAAAGCTGGTCGCCATTCTGACAATGGCTCACATGTACGGACTGGCATTCGAATTTATTTATCCTTTTGCCAGCGGCACACAGGTTTATTTCCTAGCTAAAACCCCATCCCCGCGGGTCATTGCGGAAGTTTTCCAAAACATACGCCCCAACCTGATTGTTGCCGTTCCTCTGATCATTGAAAAAGTTATCCGTAAAGGTGTTTTACCCCACCTTCAAAAAAGGCATATACGCCTGTTTATGAGAATCCCGATCCTAAATAACAAAGTAAAAGCCTCCATCAAACAAAAAGTATTGGATGCTTTCGGAGGACAATTCAAGTTATTGGCTGTCGGAGGTGCAGCTTTGAATCACGAAGTCGAAGCATTCCTGGCAGATATTCGTTTCCCCTATACCGTAGGTTACGGAATGACCGAATGCGGTCCGGGTATCTCTTTCGACGATTGGCGGACATTCCGTTTGGGTTCTTGCGGTAAAGCCATAGACCGGATCGAACTAAAAATCGATTCGGCAAATCCCCACCGCATTGTCGGAGAAATCTTAGTCAGAGGCGACAATGTCATGAAAGGATATTATAAAAATCCGCAAGCCACAGCCGCAGCTCTGGACGAAGAGGGATGGCTACATACCGGAGACCTCGGAATTATAGACGAAAGCGGTTACCTTTACATCAAAGGAAGAAGCAAAAATATGATACTCGGTCCGAGCGGGCAAAACATTTATCCAGAGGAAATAGAAGACAAGCTGAATGTCATGCCTTATGTGGCAGAATCTTTAGTCATCGAGCACGAGGGCAAACTGGTTGCTCTTATTTATCCGGATTTCGAAGCAGCCCGAAACGCTAAACTTTCAGACACGGCCCTGACCAAACAACTGGAACAAAACCGGAAACAACTGAATGAAATTCTACCGGGATACAGTCAAATCAGTCGCATACGCATTCGCCAGGAAGAATTTGAGAAAACGCCTAAACGAAGCATCAAACGCTATTTGTACCAATAAGTCCACACACGGGATACATTTATAAAACGACAAACAAATAACTGTCAGCAATTTAACCTTTTTCCAAATCCTTAAATTTCAATTTTTCTTTCCGATTTATTATTAAAAAAATTATATTTGAAGGCTTAAAAAAAGTCATTATGGAAGAAAGCTTTATTCAATATATCGAACAAAGTATAAAAAATAATTGGGACAAACCTTCTCTCACCGATTTTAAAGGAGTAACTTCTTCTTACAAAGATGTAGCCCGGAAAATCGAAAAACTACACATTCTTTTCGAACACAGCAACATTCGCAAAGGAGATAAAATCGCCCTATGCAGCCGAAATATGTCGACGTGGGGAATTGCTTTCCTGGCAACTCTTACATACGGAGCTGTTGCAGTACCGATCCTGAACGAATTCAAACCGGACAACATACACCACATTGTAAATCATTCGGAAGCCCGGTTGCTTTTTGTCGGCGATGTCGTCTGGGAAAATCTGGACGAATCGGCTATGCCCGACATCGACGGTGCTATACGGATTGAAGATTTTTCCTTGCGTCATTCCAATAAAAAATCCCTTACGAAAGCACGCGAACGTTTGAATGAATTATTCGGAAAAAAATTTCCGGAACGCTTCATGGCAGAGAATGTAAAATACAATTACGACCGGCCCGATGAACTGGCAATGATCAACTATACCTCCGGTACAACCAGTTCCTCTAAGGGAGTAATGCTCCCCTACCGTAGTTTGTGGACCAATCTCAAATTCGCCCTCGGCGTTTTCGGACTTACTCCGGGAGAACAGATCGTCAGTATGCTGCCTATGGCACATATGTACGGACTGGCTTTTGAATTCATATACGAATTTGCCAGCGGAATGCACATTCATTTTCTGTCACGTACTCCCTCGCCCAAAATTATCGCCGACGCATTCGCCGAGGTAAAACCGAATTTAATCATCACTGTACCGTTGGTTATCGAAAAAATCATCAAAAAAAGAATCTTCCCTACCATTGAGAAGCCACATATGAAAATATTGATGAACATTCCGATCATCAATGATAAAATAAGAGATACCATCCGACAAAAAGTAATTCAGGCGTTCGGAGGAAAATTCAAAGAACTCATTGTCGGAGGAGCTGCGTTAAATAAAGAAGTGGAAAGCTTCCTGAGATCGATCCGTTTCCCTTATACTGTCGGATACGGTATGACGGAATGCGGACCGTTGCTAAGTTATGACGATTGGCAAACCTTCAAACAAGGGTCCTGCGGTAAAGCCGTTCCCCGGGTAGAGCTTCGTATCGACTCAGACGATCCGCAACATGTCGTCGGGGAAATTCTGGCCAAAGGAGATTGTGTCATGACCGGATACTATAAAAACCCGGAAGCAACCGCCGCCGCATTAGACAAAGAAGGCTGGTTACATACCGGTGACCTCGGCTTAATAGATGCCGACGGTTATCTGTTCATCAAAGGCAGATGCAAAAACATGATCCTGGGGCCCAGCGGACAAAACATCTATCCGGAGGAAATCGAAGACCGGCTGAACAATATGCTGTATGTCACCGAATCTATCGTCGTAGAACAGGAAGGCAAATTAGTAGCTCTCGTATATCCGGATTTTGATGCGGTAAATGCAAATCACATCAGCGATACCGATCTTCCTAAAATACTGGAAACGAATTTGAAGGAACTCAATCACCTGCTACCTGCATACAGTCAGATTTCCAGAATCAAAATCTATAACGAAGAATTTGAAAAAACACCGAAAAGAAGTATTAAAAGATTCTTATACAAGTAAAAATAAACTTGTCTTTATTCGTGGTCGTAATTTCGTAACCACGGATAAAGACGATCTAAGTGTCAGGCTCTTTTCAAATAAAAATGAGTAAATCCGCTCATTCCAATATTATTTTCCTGTAATCTTTTAGTTGTCTGATATTCCCATACGACACGAAACACCTCCGTTACATCAGGCTTCTATTTTTCCATAACCTGCTCCGGCACGGAAGCGGTTTCAAATAATTTTCAATTTTCAACTTTCAATTTTCAATTAATTCGTATCTTCGTATGCGAAAAACACGACAATGGCGTTTCTAAAAACAATCTTTACAATTGGTTTTCAATCAGGTATTTAAACTTATCCTGTTTTAGTAATAAGTATTTAGGATGAAAAAAACAACGAGTCGGCGACCTGCTGAAAAAAAACAGGTTGATTTTAATCTGTCATTTTTAAAAGAACCCCGAACCCGCTTTATTGTGGGCCTAACTCTGATATTATTCTCTCTCTATCTTCTTTTTTCCATGATCGGATTTTTCTTTACGGGAGGAATCGACCAAAGTTTAATCGACAGAGGCTTGCGTCAAATTATCGCAAACCCGGAAATTACAGCCGGAAATCCGGCCGGAAAGATAGGAGCCTGGTTTTCTGATTTACTGATCAACCGGTGGTTTGGATTATCATCCTTCATTTTTTGCTATATCTTTATATTGGCCGGCATATGCATTGCCGGAAAAACCATCCGTAATTTTCCGAAAAAAATCATCCTCAGTATATTCGGTATCATCTGGATATCTTTGTTTTTAGGTTATGTTTCTGAGTTATCCTATACACTCCTGAATATTTCTTCTTCTTATTTATACCCGGGAGGTGCACACGGCTATTTTGTTTCCCAATGGCTGAATTCCGTTATCGGAGGTATCGGGACTTTCTTTATCCTGTTATTGACTTTTGCAATCCTGTTATTTTTCGGATTCGAAAAAACATTTTACAAATGCATCGGCTTTATCAAGCATCTGTTTTCTCCCAAAGCCAAGGTAGTCAAAACCACGGATAATGTAACAGCCCCGGAAGATATTAAGGAGACTGTCGCCGGTCTTGCAGACTTACCGGAAGATCTCCTGACAAATACAACCGAAGATCCGGAATTCGATCCGGGCAAAGAATTCGACAAATTTCCGGAAGATGAATATCTGAATGCACCCTTTACCTTTGAAACAGAAAAAGAGGCTGAAAAACAGGAGGCAGAGAGGCCGGAACCCGGTTTTGAAAATATTCCGGTTTCAATCGAAGATTTCGAACTTCCAAACGATCTTTCAGACATTCAGAGTACCGATATTCCGGAAAAAGATAAGCCGGACACGCCGGATTCGGAAGCTGTCGAATTAACGATCAATGACGAAAATAAGGAAGAAACCCTGTCTACCAATCTCCAACCGCAAGGAGACTACGATCCGACACTGGATCTCTCTAACTACCGCTACCCCAATCTGGATTTATTGGAGGAGCATTCCAGCGGCAATCCCAAAGTAACCCAGGAAGAGTTGGACGAAAATAAAAATAAGATCGTCGAAACCCTTCGAAACTATAAAATCGAGATTGTCAAAATCAAAGCTACCATCGGACCGACCGTTACTTTATATGAAATCATCCCGGCCCCCGGAGTAAAGATTTCAAAAATCAAGAACCTGGAAGACGATATTGCTTTAAGCCTGGCTGCTTTAGGGATACGTATTATAGCCCCGATACCCGGAGCCGGTACCATCGGTATCGAAGTTCCGAATCAGAATCCGGAAGTTGTTTCCATGCGGGGAATTATCGCATCGAAAAAATTCCAGGAATCCAAATATGCCCTTCCGATTGCGATGGGACGTACCATTTCAAACGAAACGTATACTTTCGATCTGGCCAAAATGCCTCATTTATTGGTTGCAGGAGCCACAGGACAAGGAAAATCAGTAGGACTGAATGCCATCATTACCTCTTTGCTGTATAAAAAGCATCCGGCCCAATTAAAATTTGTCATGGTCGACCCCAAAAAAGTAGAACTGAGCATCTATTCGGTTATCGAAAAACATTTCCTGGCCAAGCTACCGGATGAAGACGAAGCCATTATCACGGAAACCTCCAAAGTAATCAACACCCTGAACTCCCTGTGCATAGAAATGGACAGTCGATACGACCTTTTAAAGGAAGCACAGGTCAGAAATATTAAAGAATACAATGAAAAATTCGTAAAACGCCAGCTGAATCCGAACAAGGGACACAAATATCTGCCCTATATTGTAGTTGTAGTCGATGAGTTCGCCGACCTGATCATGACCGCCGGCAAAGATGTTGAGCAACCGATTGCCCGTATTGCACAATTAGCGCGGGCCGTAGGTATCCACATGATCATCGCTACACAAAGGCCGTCGACCAATATCATTACCGGTGTCATAAAAGCCAATTTTCCCGCACGTATAGCTTTTAAAGTAGCCTCTATGATCGATTCCCGCACCATTTTAGACTCTCCGGGGGCCAATCAGTTGATCGGACGGGGGGATATGCTGATTTCTGTCGGCAGCGAAATGACCCGGGTACAATGTGCCTTTGTCGATACTCCGGAAATAGATGCCATTACCAACTTTATTGCCGGTCAGCAATCTTATCCCTCGGCATTTGCTCTTCCGGAATATATACCTGAAAATGAAGGAGGAGGCAGTATCTCCGAAGCAGATTTAGGTACCAAAGACCCGCTTTTTGAAGAGGCGGCCCGTTTAGTTGTCAACTCTCAGCAAGGTTCGACCTCATCCATACAACGCCGTTTCTCCATCGGCTATAACCGGGCCGGACGCATTATCGACCAACTCGAAGCAGCCGGTGTCGTCGGTCCGTTCGAAGGAAGTAAAGCCCGGCAAGTACTGATCCCCGACGAATATAGTCTGGAAATATTATTGAAAAACCTAGGTGATAAATTTTAAAATTTACAAAAATCATGTTCATCGAAAAAGCATACACCGGAAAAAACAATTGGTTCTTATACGTTGTTACGATACTCATCGTTTTTATTGCCACTCAACTGTCAGGCATCCCGTTAGCCGTTTACCTGTTCATTTGTAACCCGGAAGCTGCCATGCAAGGCAATATCGGAACCATAACCTCCACGAATACAGGTTTGGCACTCAGTCTGCTCACTTTTGTCGGCGGATTCTTCGCTTTATTCTTCTGTGCAAAGTTTTTACATAAAAAAAATTACCTGGATATCGTTACCGCCCGTCCGAAATTCGACTGGGGAAGACTCTTTTTCGGAGCAGCCGTATGGGCCATACTGACCTTGATTTCTCTTGCAATCACGATATTATCTTCCGAAGATGCAGACATCGTCTTCCAGTTCGATCCTTTGAATTTCTTTATGCTGGTATTGATTTCCATCCTGTTTCTTCCTTTTCAGACAGGATTTGAGGAAATCATGTTCCGGGGCTACCTAATGCAGGGTGCCGCATTGTTCTTTAAATCCAAATGGATATCTTTCCTTTTTATCGCCATTCTTTTCGGCCTGATGCATATCAGTAATCCGGAAATAAAAGCATTCGGCGTAGAAGTTGCCCTTCCCCAATATATCCTCATGGGATTGATTTTAGGGTTTATCGCTATCATGGACGATGGTTTGGAACTGGCTATCGGACTCCACCTGGCCAATAATTTTATGGCAGCCATTACCTTCACATCGGAAGCCTCGGCTCTACAAACGCACGCTTTATTCAAAGACATGAACCCGACAGGCTCGCATCTCGATGCCATCATCATGTTCATTGCCGGAGTCATCTTTATCGGTATTTGCAACAAAAAATACAAATTTCTGAAAGACAACATCCGTCCGGAGGAATCCTCTTTATAAAATCAGCCGTTATTCTCCTTATTCGTAAAGTTCACATTCGTTACGAATAAGGATTTTATATTTTTCTGCCTATTTTAGTAATAAAATAACACGAAAACGTTTCCAAATCTTCGTATTTTCAAATTTTCAAATTATCTTTGAAAGCATTTGCTAAATAAAATATACAATTATAATTACAAACGATTAAATAAGTATCTCTATGAAGAAAATCACATCATTGGTTTTAATGCTGGCTTTGGCTTTATCTGTTTATGCACAGGATAACAAAGAAGCCGAAGGTTACAAATTTACGGAACTCAAACGATTACCTGCAACTTCCGTAAAGTCTCAAGACAGAGCAGGTACCTGCTGGTCCTGGTCAACCATATCTTTTCTGGAAACTGAAATGATGCGTCTGGGGAAAGATTCTGTCAGCCTGTCCCCAATGTTTATCGTTTGGCATACGTACAATGAAAAAGCAGACAAATACGTTCGTATGCACGGTAAACTCAATTTCGGTCAGGGAGGTGCTTCTGCCGATGTAACCTGGGCCATTAAAAATTACGGTATTGTACCCCTGGAAGTATACAAAGGTTTGAACTACGGTGAAGACGTACATGTACACGGAGAGTTGGACGGCATTTTAAAAGCTTATCTGGATGTCGTCGTTTCCAATCCCAACCGTAAACTCAGCACTGCCTGGAAACGCGGATACGACGGAGTTCTGGATGCTTATCTGGGGGAAATTCCGGAAAAATTCACGTACAAAGGAAAAGAATATACACCTATGTCTTTTTACAAAGAAGCCACGGGATTAAATATGGACGATTACATCAGTCTGACTTCCTTCACTCATCACCCTTTCTATACTCAATTTGCTCTGGAAGTTCCGGACAACTGGATCGGAGAAATGAGTTACAATATTCCGCTGGACGAATTGATGGATGTATTGGACAAGGCTATCGACAAAGGTTACAGTTTCTCCTGGGGTTCGGATGTTTCCGAGAGAGGATTCTCGCGTGATGGTATAGCAATCGTACCCACAGCAGATATCAAAGACATGAGTAATGCCGAAATTACAAAATGGGTCGCTCTTTCTAAAAAAGAAAAAGACGCACAATTGTATAAATTCGACAAACCGGGCAAAGAAAAAGAAATTACCCAGGAAATGCGCCAGGAAGCTTTCGACAATTACCAGACCCAGGACGATCACGGCATGCACGTTGTCGGAAAGGCTGTCGATCAAGCAGGTAACAAATATTTTGTCGTAAAAAATTCATGGGGAGATTATAATAAATACCACGGTTACTTATATGTATCTTATCCGTTCCTTGCATACAAAACCACGTCTATTATGATCCATAAGGATGCACTTCCTAAAGATCTGAAAAAGAAGTTGGGTATCAAATAATAACGGAAAAAATCCTTAAAAAGTCGTTACACTCGCTATGTGGCGACTTTTTTTTATCTTTGTATCTCTTAAAACAAAGAATTTTTGCACAAAAATAGAACAACTAAAAATATCAAATCATGAACCAAGCGGTAGAATTAAAGAAAGGGATATACCGGATCGGTGTAAATGACCGTAGGACTCATCTGTTTGAAAACTATTGGCCTTTACCCAAAGGAGTCGCTTACAATTCATACGTTATCGTAGATGAAAAAGTCGTTGTCGTAGATACGGTTGAAAGAAGCCGTATGGATGATTACCTGGAAAGCCTGGAAACGACATTAAACGGTAAAAAGGTAGATTACCTGATTGTGAACCATATGGAGCCGGATCACTCCGGAGTAATAAAAGCTTTATTATGCCACTATCCGGATATGACTATTGTAGGCAACTGCAAAACCTTCCCCATGCTGGAAAATTTTTACGGCATACACCATAACTTATTGGAAGTTAAAGAAGGAAGTACACTGGATCTGGGAAGCCGTAAACTGCAATTTTACATGGCTCCCATGCTTCATTGGCCTGAAACAATGGTTACCTATCTTCCCTCCGAACATATATTGTTCAGCGGAGATATATTCGGTGCATTCGGAACATTAGACGGAGGTATTTTCGACGATCAGCTCGACCTTGACTATCTGGAGGAAGAAATCAGCCGTTATTACTCGAACATTGTCGGTAAATACGGAGTTCCGGCACAAACGGCATTGAAAAAACTCGGTACCTTACCCATCGATATGATATGCGCCACACACGGGCCGATCTGGCGTTCCCATATAAAAGACATCATAGCCAAATATGACAAATGGAGCAGATATGAAACAGAGGAAGGTGTTGTTATTGCATTCAGCAGTATGTATGGACACACCGAGAACATGGCAGACATGATCGGACGTTTCCTGGCAGAAAAAGGTATCCGGAAAATCCGTATTCACGATACGTCAAAAACCCATCCGTCTTACCTGATCAATGATATTTTCCGGTACAAAGGAGTAATACTGGGAAGTTGCTCGTATAACGGCGGTATATTTCCCACGATGGAAACCTTATTAAGCGAACTGGAGCACATCGGTGTAAAGAATCACTATCTGGCCTTTTTTGCCAACAAAACCTGGTCAGGAGGAGCTCTTCCCCGTTTTACCCAATTCGCCGATAAAATGAAATGGGAAATCGTTGCTCCCCATGCCGATGCATCCGGCCATCCGAAAAATCAGGATGTCGAAGATTGTAAAGCCATCGCCTACGCTATGGCGGAAAAATTAAAAGCTTAAAAATGGAGGCAGTTATTTGCCTCCATTTTATTTTATCAACGCGCCGGTAAAAATTTCTCATACAAAAAGCCCAACATCCGTACATGACCGCAGCATTCTTCCCGCGATGCTTTATCCATACGTCCGAAAAAATGATGCGCTTCAACCTCCATTCCGCAAAACTCAAAAATACCGATGTCACTTGTTCTTTTCAAAGCATCCAACATACCCGATTGCTCATATTCGTCATAAGTCATCCCAAAATTATTCAGAACGACAACTCTTTTCCCGGTCAATAACTTTTTAATCTCCCCTAAACCGACAATATCATAAGCAAATCCGCGGCTGAACACCCGGTCGATATACCCTTTCATCATGGCAGGCATACCTGCCCACCAAATAGGATAAATAAAAGTAATCAAATCTGCACAACGAATGTAATCCTGCTCCAATTTAATATCTGCAGGTACTTTTCCCTCCTTGAATGCAGCAAAATCCTCCCCACTCAATACCGGATGGAAACCGATATTATACAAATCCCGGACAATTGCCTCGCTACCGGCTTTCTGTGTTAATTTTACTACCTCATCCTTATAAGCAACACTCAAAGATGCGGGATCCGGATGTGCCAGAATAATCAAATGTTTGCTCCTTACTCCGTCTTTATCTTTAAAACTCGTATGCATTGTTGTCATTTTTAATTTAAAATCAGTCCATAATTAAACGGGTAAAACGAAAACGGGTTACACTTCCGGAAACAAGACTGAGAAACGTAAACCAGAAGCCGGTTCCAGACGAAATGAAGAAAATTCATTAATTTTAAATCAAAATGACAAACAGAGGGGCCAAAGCCATTTTAAAACCGGATTCCTTAAGATTTTATAATTTTCCGTAATTTGAATAAGGTAAAATAAACTGGTATTAAAATACAATCAATCAATATTTTAACACTTATAGCGAGCCGAGGTTATTTTTTTAATCATTTTTTTTTATTAACATTGCCGTCTGAAAAAATATGCACGCACCTCTTTAGGACGACGTGCAAATTATTAACAAAAACAATAAATATGTCACTTAAAAGGAATATTCTCGATTTAAGGAAGAGAAAAGAAATTGTTCTCCAGGGTGGTGGTGAAGAGGCGATCAAGAAACAGAATGCCATGGGGAAATTGACAGCCCGGGAAAGAATTCAGGGTATTGTTGATGCAGGTTCTTTTCATGAATACGATATGTTCGTAGAGCACCAATCCAAGGATTTCGACATGGACAAAAAAGTGCTGCACGGAGACGGTGTAGTAATAGGTACCGGTACCGTTTACGGAGAGCCGGTTGCTATCTATGCACAGGACTTCACCGTAGCCGGAGGTTCATTGGGATTGATGCATGCCCGGAAAATCACCAAAATCATGGATCATGCCCTCAAAATGCGGATGCCGCTTATCGGTATCAACGATTCCGGTGGTGCACGTATTCAGGAAGGTGTAGACTCTTTAGCCGGTTATGGCGAGATATTTTTCAGAAACACAATGGCTTCTGGAGTTATTCCCCAGTTATCTGTTATCCTCGGTCCTTGTGCCGGTGGTGCCGTATATTCTCCTGCATTAACGGACTTTGTCTTCGTGGTAGATAATATTTCCAAAATGTTCATTACCGGTCCGGAAGTTGTAAAAACCGTATTGGGAGAAGTTGTTTCCATGGAAGACCTCGGGGGAGCACGGGTACATGCAGCCATCAGCGGTAATGCCCATTTCTTTGCCATGACGGAGCAGGAATGTTTCGAACAAATCAAACGCCTGCTTACCTTTATTTCATGGAACAACCAGCGTAAAGCCAAAGCTTTCCCGGCAAAACCGCCAAAACCGGAATACAAAATCAACAACATACTTCCCGCCGACCCGACACAACCGTACGATGTACGCGATATCATCATGGCTATAGCCGACGATTCGGATTTTATGGAAGTACAACAGGACTTTGCCCAGAATATCGTGATCGGTTTCGGACGCATTGACGGAGAAACCGTCGGTTTTGTAGCCAATCAACCTTTGGTACTGGCCGGAGTACTCGATTGTGACTCCGCAGATAAAGCCGGACGTTTTATCCGTTTCTGTGATGCATTCAATATCCCGATTGTGACTTTCGAAGATATGCCGGGCTATCTGCCGGGTGTAGAACAGGAACACATGGGTGTAATCCGTCACGGGGCCAAAGTATTATATGCATATAGCGAAGCTACAGTTCCCAAGATCACTGTCATTTTGCGTAAAGCATACGGCGGAGGTTATATCGCCATGAACTCCCGTCACCTGAAAGCAGACTTTATGTTTGCATGGCCGACGGCTGAAATTGCCGTTATGGGACCTGAAGGTGCTGCCAATATCATTTTCAAAAAAGAAATCAAAGAATCCGATCATCCGAACGAAACACGTAAGCAAAAAGTGGCCGAATACCGTGAAAAATTCGCAAACCCTTATGTAGCTGCTTCTAAAGGATATATTGATTCTGTAATCGAACCGGAAGAAACACGTATGTTACTCAAGCATTCCATCGAAGTTTCCAGTAACAAAACCGTCATGGTTCCGCAGAAAAAACACGGTATCCCACCATTTTAGCAGAAAGGAGAACACAGTATGGCTACAAAATACGAAAAATTACAAATCGACGGAGTTGAATACAAAACTACTTTTACGCAAAAGTGGATAAACCGGAAAGCCTGGACGGAACCCAATCCGCATCTCATTGAAGCTTACATTCCCGGGACAATTCTTCAAATCAACGTAAAAGAAGGTCAGGACGTCGAAGGAGGTGATACTTTACTGATTCTGGAAGCAATGAAAATGGACAACAAAATTATTGCTCCATTTACAGCCAAAGTAAAAAAAATCTATGTCACTAAAGGAGATCAGGTTCCCAAAGGAACATTAATGATCGAACTGGAATAATTACAAAAAGGTCGTCTAAAGGCGGCCTTTTACCTTTTTAACCCCAAACCACATAAGAACATGAGTTTTTTTGTTGCAAAAAACATCGTAAAAAATTACGCCAACCACAAGGCATTGGATGACGTATCCATAGATATTCCCAAAGGTGCTGTCTATGGATTGCTCGGCCCCAACGGAGCCGGAAAAACTTCTTTGATCCGGATCATTACCCAGATCACAGGCCCCGACTCCGGAGAACTTTTTTTCGACGGTAAACCGTTAGTGCCTGCCGATATGAATCGCATCGGTTATCTGCCGGAAGAGCGAGGATTGTATAAAAAAATGAAAGTAGGTGAACAAGCCGTATATTTAGCCCGTTTAAAAGGACTCAACCGCAATGAAGCCGTCAAACAACTGAAAAGTTGGTTCGAAAAGTTCGAAATAGAAGAATGGTGGGATAAAAAAGTAGAAGAACTTTCCAAAGGGATGGCCCAAAAAGTACAGTTTATCACGACAGTCCTCCATAAACCGGAAATGCTTATTTTCGACGAACCGTTCAGCGGATTTGACCCGATCAACGTAGAACTTTTAAAACGGGAAATACTGGAATTGCGCAAAGAAGGAACCACCATCATTTTTTCTACCCACAATATGGCTTCCGTTGAGGAAATATGCAGCCACATTGCCCTCATCAACAAATCGAAAAAAATCATCGAAGGACCGATCAATGAAATCCGGGAAAAATATGCAAACGACACCTATGAATTGAGTTGTAAGTATAATCCTGACTTCCAGCCGGAACAATTCACCGGCGAAGAATTCGAAATCCTTTCGCAGAAAACAGAAGGCAACCGCCAGGACATCATCCTGCAACGGATAAAACCGTGTGAAGCCAATACATTACTGGCCCGCATTTTGCCCCATACGGATATTATCTCCTATCAGAAAATCATCCCGGGAATGAATGATATCTTTATCAAACTGGTAAAAGGCCAATAAATTTACGATACTCTAAAACCTCATAGATCATGAATAAAACATTTATCATCATAAGCCGGGAATTCTCGACCAGAGTACGGAAAAAAACCTTCCTGCTCGTCACGGTATTCGTACCGATACTGTTCATCCTATTCTATGCTTTCCTCATGTGGATGATGCTGAAAGACGACACCCAGGAAAGAAGAATCGCAGTTGTTAACGCTTCTTCCTTAGAAAATCCGTTAGAAACCATCAATAACACAAAATTTGAATATACGGATCAAAATGTCACTGAAGCCAATGCCGCAGACTTTTTAAATAAAGAAAATTACTACGCCGTGATGTGGATTCCGGCTAATGTGATGGACAGTGCCGAAATTCCGATTTATTCCTTTTCCCAAATTACAATGGATTTAAAAGGAGAAATATCATCACAACTAAGGCGTAAAATTGAAAATATCAAAAAAAGTGTCGTTATTGCCGAATCACAAATACCCGATCTCGAAGAAAAACTGGCAGCTACCCGCACACCGGTTACCGTACGTACATTAATGGTTACAGAATCCGGAGAAGCAAAGGAAAGTTCGTCAGAAATAGCTTCAATTGTCGGATTGGCGGGGGGCTTTATCATCTATATCTTTATCTTTATGTATGCAGCCCAGGTCATGAAAGGAGTTATCGAAGAAAAAAATAACCGGATCATCGAAGTATTGGTATCTTCTGTAAAACCTTTCCAGTTTTTACTCGGTAAAATCATCGGCGTTGCCTCCGTCGGTCTCGTACAATTTCTGATCTGGATCATTCTGGGAGGTGCTGCAATGATCGCACTGCAAGCCATATTCCTTCCGGACATCGACATGGAAGCCTTACGTAATTCATCCAATATTGCTATGATGAGCCAAACCAGCGGTGTAAATCCGGAACAACTTCAGATCATCCAGAATGTAGTCAAAACAATCGAACCCGGTTTCATTCTTTCATTCCTGGGTGCTTTTATTTTCTACTTCATCGGAGGTTACCTTTTATATGCCTCTCTATTCGCAGCCATAGGCGCAGCCGTAGACAACGAAACCGATTCCCAGCAATTCATGACACCACTGTCTATTATCCTGATTGCTGCCGTATATATCGGATTTGCTGCTATGAAAAGCCCCGAATCGCCCCTGGTATTCTGGAGCTCGATGATCCCCTTCACCTCGCCTATCGTTATGCTGGTACGCATACCGTTCGGAGTTCCGGCATGGGAAATCATCACTTCCATTGTCACTCTCATCGCCGCTTTCATCTTCTTTACCTGGTTATCCGGAAAGATTTACCGCATCGGTATATTGATGTACGGTAAAAAAGTCACCTGGAAAGAATTATACAAGTGGCTAAAATATTAATCTGAAAGCGACTCTGGATGGAGTCGCTTTTTTAATCAGATAAAAATAACACCGGGCTGTAAAAAGAAGTCCGGACAATGTTTTCCTCTGCTATGTAAACATTAAAATAATTTTACAATCTTTTCTTTTAGACCGTAACTTTTTATATATTCAAGCGTCTAATAAGCAAAATCAAAACACGATTTTGAACTCAAATATTTCTAATCTTAACGCGGGGTAAATGATTCGTCTCGAGAATATCAACAAAACATACAACAACGGAGCTCCTTTACATGTATTGAAAGGAATTGATCTGACAATCGAAAAAGGGGAGTTTGTATCAATCATGGGAGCTTCAGGTTCCGGAAAATCAACATTATTGAATATATTAGGCATCCTGGATAACTACGACACAGGGGAATATTATCTCAATAACATACTGATCAAAAATTTAAGTGAAACTCAATCCGCCGAATACCGGAACAAAATGATCGGCTTCGTATTTCAGTCCTTCAATCTGATTTCATTCAAAAATGCGTTGGAAAATGTTGCCCTGCCACTTTACTACCAAGGCATATCCCGGAAACGCAGGAACATGATAGCTATGGAATACCTCGATAAACTGGGATTAAAAGAATGGGCCACACACATGCCTAACGAATTGTCGGGAGGACAAAAGCAACGGGTGGCTATAGCGCGGGCATTGGTAGGCAAACCTCAGGTAATCCTGGCGGATGAGCCGACAGGCGCCTTGGATAGCAAAACGTCAATCGAAGTAATGAACATCCTAAAAGACGTCAACCAAACCGGGATGACGATGATTATCGTTACTCACGCCCCTGACGTAGCTGCCATGACCCATAAGATCATTCACATCAAAGACGGATTGATCGGCTCCATTGAAACAACGGAAAGTGCCCCGGCGGAAAAAATCTTATTATAAACCGGCCGGGAATGGGGTTCTTTATACAAGATGCAGAACAAACAGCAGTCATAATCTCAAATAATATCGTTTTATGTTCGATGTCTGGCGTGAAATATTCAGTACGATAAAAAAGAATAAGCTACGGACTTTTCTGACAGGTTTCTCTATGGCCTGGGGTATTTTTATGCTGATCCTTTTACTCGGAGCAGGCAACGGTTTGAAAAACGGCGTCTCCTCCAATTTTGGAAATTCAGCCAAAAATACGGTCAGTTTGTGGCCGGGCAAAACGAGTATGCCGTACCAGGGACTACAAAAAGGACGCCGCATTAAATTCGATGCCAACGACGAATTTTTCCTGAAACGGGAATTTCCCAACATTTCATATTATTCTCCCAGCATCAGCCGCTGGAATACAGTCATTTCTTACGGGAAAGAATACGGGACAAACTCATTACGCGGAATAACTCCGGATTATGCTGTTATCGAAAACGTAGAAATAAAAGCAGGAAAAGGACGTTTTATCAACGAGTCCGACATAAAAGAGGCGCGGAAAGTAATTGTCATCCACCAGAAAACAGCCGACGGGTTATTCCGGGAAGTACCTCCTTTGGGAAAATATGTCATAGTAGATAAAGTAGCATATCAGGTCATCGGTATTTACGAAGACGACAATATGAACCAATTGCCGGATGTATTCATTCCACTGACAACGGCTCTGCGCATCTATAATCCGGAAGACGGATTCGGCCAAATTTCCTTTATGGTTGAAGACCTGGTTACCCAGGAAGCCAATGATGAATTCGATCAGAATATGCGGGCCAATATGGCGGTGCGGCATGCTTTCGATGTAAGCGACCGCAGAGCCATGTGGGTATGGAATAAATTGAAAAATTACATGCAAACCATGGGAATATTCAACGGTATCAACTTATTTGTCTGGGTGATCGGAATCGGGACATTGATAGCCGGTGTAGTCGGTGTAAGTAATATTATGCTGATTACAGTGAAAGAGAGAACCAAGGAATTCGGCATCCGGAAATCATTGGGAGCAACTCCTTTTTCCATTTTAAAATTAATCTTACTGGAAGCCTTGTTAATCACCAGCTTTTTCGGATACATCGGAATGATAGCCGGTGTCGGGCTGACAGAATTGATCAACAGCGCAATAAGTAGTGGCGGTAACAATGATATGAGTGTATTTAAAAATCCGACAGTCGACATATCGGTGGTCATAGCAGCGACAATGGTATTGATTATATCCGGGCTTTTAGCCGGATACTTCCCTGCCAAAAAAGCGGTCAGTATTAAACCCATAGAAGCCTTACGTTATGAATAAATGCCTCTCATTCATTATTAATTTGTAATATTCAATTCACATGTTTGATATAGATCGTTGGCAGGAAATATGGATTACGATAACCCGGAACAAAATGCGGAGTGTATTGACGGCATTCGGAGTATTTTGGGGTATCTTTATGTTGGTTGTCATGTCCGGGGCCGGTTACGGATTGCAAAACGGAGTACTGGCAGGCGTGGAAGGATTCGCGGAAAATTCGGCCTATTTTTTCAGCAATGTCACTACCGAAGCTTACAAAGGTTTCCGCAAAGGACGCTACTGGAACCTGCGTAACAACGATATGGACATGCTGGCGGCCCAGGTCCCCGAAATAAAATACATCTCCCCCATTCTATTCGGAGGCCGCAGTGACAACAATACGGTCCGGGGCGATAAATACGGTACATATTACATCAAGGGGCTAAATCCCATGTACAACTTTATCGAACCCCAATCGATGATTTACGGACGTTATTTAAATGAAGTGGATATACGTGACAAACGGAAAGTCTGTGTAATCGGTAAAAAAGTGTACGATGAAATGTTTCAGGGCACCGGTAATCCTCTGGGACATTTATTAAAAATCAACGGCATCTATTATCAGGTAATAGGAGTAAACGAACCCGTTACAGAAATAAACATCGGAGGTAATTCCAATGAATCCATCATATTGCCTTATACCGTAATGCAACAAACTTACAACCGCGGGGATATCGTCGATTGTATCGCTCTGACCTTATACGACGAAGCCAGGGTAAGCGATTATGAAGATCAAATCAAAAATTTACTGAAAGCCCGGCATTCCATATCCCCGACCGATCCGATGGCCGTACAAAGCATGAATGTAGAAAAACAATTCCGGATGTTCAGCATGCTTTTCCTGGGTATCAGCGCACTGATATGGATTGTCGGATTGGGAACATTATTGGCCGGTGTCGTTGGAGTAAGCAATATTATGATGGTCACGGTAAGGGAAAGGACAAAAGAAATAGGCATACGGAGAGCCCTGGGCGCGAAACCGAAAACCATCCTGACTCAAATTATGAGTGAAAGTCTGGTGTTAACGGCCCTGGCCGGATTTTTCGGACTGGCCTTCGGTGTCGGAATACTCAGTATGGTAGACAATGTCTTAAGCGCAAACATGAGTAAAGACACCTTTTTCCAACACCCTCAAATCCCGTTTTATATTGCGGTAATCGCTGCTTTTGTCTTACTGATTTGCGGTTTGCTGGCCGGTGTTATCCCGGCCTGGAGGGCTCTTCAGATAAAAGCCATCGATGCCATACGGGAAGAATAACATGTAATAATTGAAAATAAAATAAAGAACATATTATGAAAAAGTACATTAAGTTTGTTTTCCTGGGACTGTTTGTCGTTATATTGGTATGGACATTTATCTTTCTCTGGAAAAAATCTCAACCGGAAAAAGTGGTTTACCAAATCGTACAACCCACCATCGGTACAATACAGAAAAAAACAGTGGCAACCGGAAAAGTGGAACCCCGGGATGAAGTGCTGATCAAGCCGCAGATATCGGGAATCGTATCGGAGGTATATAAAGAAGCCGGACAGAAAGTAAAAGCCGGAGATGTACTGGCAAAAGTAAAAGTCATTCCGGAAATGGGAACATTGAATGCAGCCGAATCCCGGGTGAATGTAGCCCGGATCAATCTTTCGCAGACACAACGGGAATACGACCGTAACAAAGGGCTGTTCGAAGGAAAAGTTATTTCCAAAGAAGAATTCGAAAAAATGGAAACCGAACTGAACCGGGCCAAAGAAGAATTACAAAATGCACAGGATAATCTGGAAATTGTAAGAGACGGTATTGCCAAACGTTCCTCTCAATTCAGCAATACCCAAATCCGGGCGACCATTACAGGTATGATCTTGGACGTACCCGTAAAAGTAGGAAACTCTGTCATTCAATCGAATAATTTCAACGACGGTACCACCATTGCTTCAATTGCCGATATGTCCGATATGATTTTCAAAGGAAAAATAGACGAAACAGAGGTCGGACGGATCAAGGAGGGGATGCCTCTGACACTGACCGTCGGAGCATTACAAGACTCTAAATTCCAAGCCATACTGGAATACATATCCCCAAAGAGTATCGAAGAAAACGGCGCTATACTTTTTGAAATCAAAGCGGCTGCGGAAATTCCGGATACGGTATTCGTGCGTGCGGGTTACAGTGCAAATGCAGAGATCATTTTGGACCAAAGGACAGACGTATTGACCATTCCGGAAAGTACGGTCGAATTTAAGCAGGATTCAGCCTTTGTGCAGATCGTCCTTACCGAAATCCCGGAACAAAAATTTGAAAAACGTCAGGTAAAACTCGGTCTATCCGACGGAATAAATATTGAAGTCATCAGCGGAATTACGGCTGAGGACCGGATAAGAGGAATGAAAGAAAAGAAGTAAGCAGCAGATAGGATTATAAAGACTCTAAAGTAAAAAAAGATGAAAATAATAGGAATATATATACTGATTTTCATACTATCGCCGATAGCTATTTGGGGACAGGAAGAGCAGACACCGGAAGTCTGGACGCTAAAGCAATGTGTCGAATATGCCATCGAGCACAACATCGATGTCCGCCAGCGTATACTGGAAAAGATGAATCAGGAACTGAATCTGAATACGTCACAATACAGCCGCCTTCCCAATCTGAACGCAAGCGGATCACAGAACTTTTATTTCGGCCGGGGTCCGGGGAGGGACGGAACATATCAGGATCAATCACAGGCCAGTAGCTCGCTTAACGTATCGGCAAACGTACCCGTATTTTCAGGGTTCCGGATACACAACGACGTAAAAGCCAAAAAGATGAGCTTACAGGCTGCCGTAGAAGAACTAAACCGGACAAAAGAGGATTTATCTTTAAATATTACCTCCTATTATCTTCAGGTATTACTGAATAAGGAATTACTGAATGTCGCAGAAGAACAGGTAAAGTTAAGTAAAAGTCAGGTTGAACAGACTGAAATACTGGTCCGGAACGGTAAAAGCCCGGAGTCGGAATTATTTGATGCAAAAGCCGCTTTAGCCAGGGAAGAATTAAACCTTACCCAGGCAGCAAATAGCTTAAAATTATCATTACTCGACCTAAGCCAGCTACTCAACCTGGAAAGTCCGGAAAAATTCGATATTGTAATGCCCGATCTGGAAAATATCATTGTAGAAGAAATGTTGAACCTGCAAACTCCGGTAGAAGTATTTACGCATTCAGCCGGCAATCGTCCGGCAATAAAAGCCGCAGAATTCAGACTGCAAAGCAGTGAGAAAAATTTAAAAGTTACACGCTCTGCCTACTATCCGACCCTGTCACTGGGCGCCTCCTACAGTAATGCCTACTATCATACCTATAATCTTGAAGGATCCCGCAATCCGTCTTTTTCCTCTCAGCTGAGCAATAACGGAAGCGAATCGGTCGGATTAAATTTAAGTATTCCCCTGTTCAACCGCATGGCCACCCGTAATCAGGTGCGTATGGCCCGTTTGGATATTGAAAACCAGCAATTACAATTGGACAATACCCGCCTGATCTTATACAAAGAAATCCAACAGGCCTATTACAATGCCGTAGCCGCACATGAAAAATACCGTTCTTCGGAAAAATCGGTTGAAGCCTCACAAATAGCTTTCCAATACGAAGAACAAAAATACAAGGCGGGAAAATCTACCAGCTACCAATTCAATGACATCAAAACCCGTTTGGCCAAATCCTTGTCGGAAGTCTTACAAGCCAAGTATGATTTTATCTTCCGGTCTAAAATCCTGGATTTTTACAATGGAGCTCCGTTGTATTAACCAGAAACAAGCAGATAACAAATGTGCCTCTCAAATGTCAAAACGATAATTTTGAGAGGCATTTTCAATATTAGAGTACCCCCTTCATTTACAAACGGTTCTGAATACAAAATTACAACTCCGACAATTCCCCGTCTCCGTAAATTAATTCCTTAATCCCGATAAAATAATAAATTCAATATCTTTTATAAATCTTTCTTCCCGATTTCACGTTCCTTATCTAAAAAAAAAGATATGAAAAAAAGAATGACATTTATCGGTATTTTACTCCTGACTTCTTATCTGGCTTTACCTTCACAGGCATGTACCCGGGCCGTTTATCTGGGTCCCGACAACATGGTAATTACAGGACGTACCATGGATTGGAAAGAAGATTTAAAATCCAATATTTATCTTTTTCCACGCGGAATAAAAAGAGCCGGAGCCGACAGCGGCAACACGATCCACTGGACCTCCAAATACGGGAGTGTCATCACCGCCGGCTATGATATCGGCACCTCGGACGGGATGAACGAAAAAGGACTGGTGGCCAATATCCTCTATCTCACCGAATCCTCTTACGACCGCCCCAACGACACCCGCCCCGTAATGGGTATCAGCATCTGGACCCAATACGTCCTGGATAATTTTGCCACAGTCGACGAGGCTGTTAAGGAACTCCGAAAAGAGCTTTTCCGCATCGACGCTCCCGACATGCCAAACGGATCGAAATCCACACTTCATCTGGCAATTTCGGATACAAGCGGCAACAATGCAATCTTCGAATACATCAACGGCAATCTTGTTATTCACGAAGGACGCCAATGTCAGGTAATGACCAACTCTCCGACTTACGAACAGCAAATCACCCTCAACAACTACTGGAAACAAATAGGCGGTTTAGTCATGTTACCGGGAACCAACCGGGCTGCCGACCGCTTTGTCAGAGCTTCCTTTTACATAAACGCCATCCCGCAAACCGCCGATCAAAGAGAAGCAGTCGCAGGTGTATTCAGTGTTATGCGCAATGTATCGGTGCCCTTGGGAATCTCCACCCCCGATCAACCCAACATTGCCTCTACCCGTTGGCGTACCGTCTCTGACCAGAAAAACAAAATTTATTTCTTTGAATCCACAATGACGCCGAACATATTTTGGGTCAATTTCCGGGATCTGGATTTTTCTTCCGATGCACCGGTCAAAAAACTCAATCTCTCGAACGGTGAAATATATGCCGGTAATGCAGCTTCACAATTCAAAACCAGTCAGCCGTTCAAATTTCTGTTCGAATGAGACAAAGCGGGAAATTCCAGGTTAAGACTCCTGGAATTTCCGGCTTGCCCGGAGCATATGCCGCAATATACTCACCAACTCCTGTGATTCCTGTAATAAATTCAGGTACACCAACGACAATTTTACACTGCCGTTTTCTTCCTGCATTCGTTCGATCTGCAGCTTGTGAAGAGTTGATAACTTTACTTTCAGATTTTCCCCTTCTGCCAATGTCTGCTCGGCTTGTGCATACTGTCCGGCAGAAATAATTTCCCGGGTTTGCTGCAATAAAGCAATCAACTCATCCCTGACCGGAATAAATTCTGCAGCACTTTTGACCGGTAGCGGATTAAAATTGTTGTCCACATGTTCTTTACAAGGCTCACAAATCCGTTTCAGACAATACATCAATTGCTCACTGCTGTTACTGCCCAGATGGAACCACGTATTTTTTTCGATGGCAATATTTCGTTCTATCCGGCGCATCCCCAATGTCTCTTTTCGTCTGATTTTTTTCAGCTTGTCCTTTTCCTCATCCGTCACTGCAACAGCCTTCCGCAAACTCTTCAAATCCTCGTGAATAAATCCGTCCGTCATTTGTAAATAAATTGCAGACGCAAATCCCAGTACTTTTACCAGATTCTCACTTACATGCCGCCGAAGCAGACTCCAGATTTCCTTCTTATCTTTAGCATACAAAATACACTGAAACAATTCGTCTTCTTTTTCGCTCTTCAACTTTTTGCGGTAACGCTTGTTACTGTTAATCAACATCAATACAGCGACTCCGATCATAATCAACATCGCCGCTATCCCCCCGTAAAACATGATTAATGTTACCAGAAAGCAAATGATAAAAGCAGCCCCCGCCGTAATAAACCAACCGCCGATCACCGAAAGTACGCCCGTCACCCGAAATACGGCACTTTCCCTGCCCCAGGCCCGGTCTGCCAAAGAGGAGCCCATAGCTACCATAAAAGCGACATAAGTTGTGGAAAGCGGTAACTTCATGGAAGTCCCCAAAGCAATCAATAACCCGGCCAACACCAGATTCACCGAAGCCCGGACCAAATCAAACGCCGCTCCGTTTGCAATAATCGCCTCATCTTTATTAAACCGACGGTTCAGCCAATGCTTCACCCCTTCCGGCAATACCCTCGATAACGTATTATTCAGACTTGTGGAAAAGCGTACCAGACTACGGGCAATAGCCGAAGAACCGAACATCTCATTACCTTCCTCCTGACGGGAAAGGTCTACGGATGTCTTAATGACATTCCGGGCCTTCTTGGATGTAAACAAGGCAATAACCATGATAACACCCGATAAAAATAAAAACAAAAAAGGCGTACGTGCCGGTTCATTCAAAGCTCCCATAAAATAACCGGATGCATCAGCGTTTCCGTTAGCCATAAAATCCGAATAAGAAGCCAATCCCGCCAAAGGTACTCCGACAAAGTTCACCAAATCATTCCCGGCAAAAGCCATCGCCAGAGCAAACGTACCCAACAACACCACAACCCGGAAAACATTTATCTTACACCAATGCAAAAGCTGCATCAATACGGTAAAAAATACAAAACATCCGCTAACTATTAAAACCGTATTCTCCTTCACCCACAATTTAAGCTCTGCCGTCATAAAAGAGGCGTCTTTAACTCCCTTAATCAGCATAAAATAAATAATTGCCGTAACTGCAATGCCCCCGAAAAGTCCGATCGTCCACTTCAATTTTGTTTTATAATTGAACGTAAACAGGATACGGGACAGGTATTGTACCAGAGAACCGAAGAAAAAAGCAACAGCTACCGACAAAAAGATACCCAAAATAACGGTCAGTGCTTTTTCGGTATTCAGCAGCTCGGCAAAAGTGAGGACATCTCCACCCGATGCAATCTTTACCAGAGCCAAAGCAAAAGTTCCTCCCAGCAACTCAAAGACCATCGATACGGTCGTTGACGTAGGCATTCCCAAAGTATTGAAAATATCCAGTAATACCACATCCGTCACCATCACCGCCAGAAAAATACACATCAACTCATTAAAATAAAATGCTTCGGGCCGGAAAATTCCGTGACGGGCAATCTCCATCATACCGTTACTCATCGTAGCACCACAAAAAATTCCGATGGCAGCAATAACAATGATCGTACGAAAAGAAGCAGCTTTGGCGCCGATAGCTGAATTTAAAAAATTAACGGCGTCATTGCTAACCCCGACAAACAAATCAAAAATTGCTAATAAAAAGAGAAAAATAATGATCCCCAGATAAATTGTTTCCATTCTTATATTTTTGCTTACAAATGCAAAAATATGAAGCGAATGTTACGCTCCTGTTTCAAAATTGTTACAAAATTATTACGACGCAAATATATTCCTGTCCGGATATTCTAATAGCGTAACAAATTCGTATCATTCTCTCATAAAAGCAAACTCCTCCAACAAAAAAACACAGTGAAAAAATTCACTGTGCTTTTTCTGAATGATCCCGGATTATTCGCAAACGATCCAAAATCCCATATATTATTCCCATTCAGGAGCATCCTGATGCATCAAATATCTGACAAAAAAATCGTGGATCCGGCGCATCTCAAAATTACCTCCCAGACTATGAGTATGATTAGGCAGATACAACTGCTCGAAATTCTTACCCGCTTTGACAAGGGCATCCACCACCTGTAAAGTGGAAGCAGGGTCCACATTATCGTCCAGTTCCCCGTTTATAAGCAATAACTTACCTTTCAAACGCCAGGCATTATCCACATTTGAACAGGCGCTGTATGATTCATCGATCGGATATCCCATCCATTGTTCGTTCCACCAGATTTTATCCATACGGTTATCGTGACACCCGCACAAAGCAACTGCCGCCTTGTAAAAATCATTGTGAAACAACAATGCCGCCATTGCATTCTGACCGCCGGCAGACCAACCGTAAATGCCGACACGGGAAGTATCCAACGCAGGATATTTCTGTGCCGCTGCTTTTATCCAGGCAATCCGGTCCGGGAAACCGGCATCTTTCAGGTTTTTCCAGCATACGTCATGAAAAGCTTTCGAACGGTTAGCCGTTCCCATACCGTCGATTGTCACGACGACAAACCCCAGGTCACAAAGCCGGGAAGTCAGATGATTGTATGCCCGGAAATATTTATCGACATGTGAATCATGCGGTCCGGCATAAATCATCTCCACCACCGGATAAGATTTTTGAGCATCAAACCCGGACGGGCGGTATATGTTTCCCCAAATATCTGTTTTACCGTCGCGTCCCTTAGCACAAAACACCTCCGGTATCTGCCATCCGGTAGCCAGCAAATCACGGATATCCGCTTTTTGTATTTCTGCCACCCGACTCCCGTCTGCCCGTTTCACAACACTGACATAAGGCATATCCGGACGGGAATAGACATCTGTAAAATAATTCCGGTCTTTTGAGAAAACAACATAGTGATCGGCATTCTCCGGTGTCAGGTCGACAAAACCGCTACCGTCAAAATTGATCCGGCAATAATGAAGGTTATAGGGATCTTCTCCTGCATGAAGTCCGGAAGCAGTAAACAAAATCGTTTGATTGGCCTCATCCACATGTTCCACTTCCCGGACAACCCATTCTCCTTTCGTCACCTGATTGATTACCTTGCCCGTTTCACCGTCGAAGCGATAAAGATGTCTCCAACCGTCCCTTTCTGATATCCATAATATTTCTTTACCGTCGTTCAGATCATGCCGGAAATTACGGCCATAATAAATAAACGTCGGCGATTGTTCATCTATCAACGGCCGGATATGTCCGTCTTCCGCACTCACTTCGGCAACGATATAACGTTGATGTCCCCGTTGATTAAACTCGAAAGTAAAGGCCCGGCTATCTTCCCGCCAACCCGTCAGATTCAAATAAAATTGATTTTCAAAAGGCAAAGTTTCCAAAGAAATCTGACGCTTTGACGTAACATCAAACAACGCAGGCAAATATACCGGCAACACATCCCCCGGTTTAGCATAATCGCGCCATTGCAGAATCGGTTGTTTTTGGCTCTTCGGACTCGACTCAATCAAAGGAATCCGCCTCTCCTCCATATCCCGCACTTTAATTACGGCTAACTTTTTAGAATCCGGCGACCAATTGATATCGGAAGAATAATAAAAATCCTTTATACCGTCCATGCTCAAAGCATATTCTTTATTGTCCGATAAATCGCGCACGTATATATTGTTGTCCCGATTGAATGCCTCCCATTTTTTATCGGGAGACATCACCCGCTTTTCAGCTTTTTTATCGTAACGCTCCCATTTTCTCTCCTGCTTTTCAACCGTTCCTTTTTCTGTCAACTTATTTGTACGAACATGATAAAACCACTTTTTTCCTTGAAACTCAAATTCAAAACCACTCCTGTCCGTCCGAAAATCAATCTTACGGAAGGGTAATTTCATGGCATTTACTTTTTCACCGCTGGCTTTAGTCAAAGCCAGTGCCAATTTTTCAGCCTGAAAAGCTTTTTCCTTTTTTCCGGTTTCAGCATTCACCAACCAAAAAACATCTCCTTCCCGACCGTGGTTAAGATACCAAAAATAATGGGAATCCCCGATCCACACCGGATTTACAGCATTGTCATACACCCGCTGGGCATTAGCCGACAAGGTATCGATACGACGGTAATCTGCTTGTGTTACCTGTGCCAAAATACAAAGACTCCATCCCAGACACAAGCTTAATAAAATTATCTTTTTCATTTATTCATCCCGAGTTTTAAATAAATCACACTCCTGTTTATAAGAAAAGCCGCCCGAAAGCGGCTTTACTCTTTAATCTATCTTATGAATGACTAAGCCTGAACGCAACTTAGGCTCAAACCATGTCGTTTTCGGCGGCATAATATTACCCGTATCGGCAATATTCAGCAATTGTTCCATAGATACCGGATACAAAGCGAATGCCACTTTCATCTCACCATTGTCCACACGTCTTTTCAATTCACCCAGACCACGGATACCTCCGACGAAATCAATTCGCTTAGAAGTACGCAAATCCTGGATATCCAGGATGTCAGCCAAAACGTGTTTGGATAAAATGGTCACATCCAACACTTCTATCGGGTCATTATCGTTATATGAACCGGGTTTAGCCGTCAAACGATACCATTTACCACCCAAATACATACTGAATTCATGCAGTTTGGCCGGATGATAAATCTCCGTACCCATATCTTCAACTTTAAAGCAGGCATTCAGCTTATCCAATAATTCAGCTTCCGTCAAACCATTCAGATCTTTTACCACCCGGTTGTAATCGATAATCTTCAACTGATGATCGGGGAAATGAACGGCCATAAAGAAATTGTATTCTTCATTACCGGTATGATTCGGATTTTTAGCTTTATATTCTGCTCCGATGCGAGCTGCTGCTGCGGTACGATGATGCCCGTCAGCTACATAGGTATACGGAACTTTCGTTGCAAACAATTCCTCCAACCGCTTGTTGGTTTCCGGACAATGGATTGCCCAGAAATGATGTCCGAAACCATCCTCCGCTACGAAATCGTAATCCGCTTTCTGATTCTTCACAACGTTTTCAACGATCGCATCAATCTCAGGTACAGCACGGTAAGCAAAAAATACCGGTTCCAGATTCGCATTTACATAACGGGTAAGCACCATGCGATCCTCTTCCTTGTCAGGACGGGTCAATTCATGTTTTTTAATAATCCCGTTCATATAATCCTCACAGGCAGCACAACCGACGATCCCGTATTGAGTACGTCCGTCCATCGTTTGGGCATAAATATAAAATTTAGCTTCATTATCCTGTACCAACCACCCTTTTTCCTGGAACATCTTGAAATTCTCCACACTCTTGTGGTAAACGGTTTCCGAATGAATATCCGTTCCCGGAGGGCAATCTATTTCGGCACGTGTCACGTGTAAGAGAGACTTCGGCTTCCCGGCAGCCATCTGAGCAGCCTCTTCCGAATTCATCACGTCATACGGCAGACAAGCCAACTCTTCGCACACAACTTGATTCGGAGTACGTAAGCCTTTAAATGGTTTTACTATAGCCATAAATTATAAATTTGGAAATTTGAAAATCAGAATAAAAACAGAAGATGTGGAAGTTCAATATATTCAAATCCCCACATCTTCAAATTTTCAAATCATTATTTGTTTACTTTGAATTTAGCATCTCCGTGTTCCAGATAAGCTACAATCTGACGGGCAGCTGCAAGACCGGCATTAATATTAGCCTCTTCGGTCTGGGCTCCCATTTTTTTCGGAGTAAAGAAATAACGGCCTTCAAACGGTGCATATTCGGCAGCATTATCCGGCGCGATATCAGAAATGTATTTGAAATCAGGCCGGTCAGCCATCAATTTCAACAAACCTTCCTCATCGATTACTTCTTTACGGGCCGTATTTACCAATACAGCTCCTTTCGGCATCCGGTTAACCAATTCATAATTGATTGATTTTTTCGTCTTCTCCGTAGCCGGAATATGCAAAGAAACATAATTACACATACCGTACATCTCTTCTACCGAATGCAATGGAATAGCTCCGGCAGCTTTGATTTGCTCGTCGGTCATAAACGGATCGAACGCATATACCTCCATTCCGAAGCCCTTAGCGACACGTCCGACATTTTGTCCGACATTCCCGTAAGCGTGAATACCGATCTTTTTACCTTTCAGTTCAACTCCCGATTTCCCGTTATAGAAATTACGGGCCATATAAACCATCATACCAAATACCAATTCGGCAACGGCATTTGAATTCTGTCCCGGAGTATTCATAGCGACAATACCCCGATCCGTGCAAGCCTGCAAATCGATATTGTCATACCCGGCTCCGGCACGTACAATTACTTTCAGGTTCTTCGCAGCATCGATCACCTCTTTGGTAGCTTTATCTGAACGGATGATCATAGCATCCACATCAGCAACCGCAGCAATCAATTCGTCCTGAGAAGTATATTTTTCCAATAATACCAGTTCATAACCCTGGGCTTCTACGATTTCACGGATCCCTTTTACAGCAACCGCAGCAAAAGGTTTATCGGTAGCAATTAATACTTTTGTCATGATTTCAATTTTTAATTATAAATTATAGACTTTAAAAAGTAAACTTAAAATTCACTATTTAAAATCTATAATCTAAAACTGTATTATTTTATATGTGCTTTTTCGAATTCTGTCATTGCAGCCAACAAAGCATTCACATCATCCATCGTACAAGCATTATAGGTAGATGCACGGAAACCACCCACTGAACGGTGACCTTTCACACCTACGATATTCTTGGTCTTACAGAAATCCAGAAAATCTTTTTCCAATGCCTCATATCCTTCTCTCAATAAGAAAGGAATATTCATACGGGAACGAGAGCCTTCTTTGACAACCGGACGGAATACCTTACTGGTTTCCAGGTAATTGTAAATTGCGTCAGCTCTTTCGATAGCACGTTTCTCCATCTCTTTCACACCGCCCATTTCTTTTACCCACTTCAAGGTTTCTTTTACACCGAAGATATTGATACAAGGAGGTGTGTTATACATAGATTCCTTGTCCACATGGGTCTGGTATTTCAACATCGTAGGAATAGGTCTGTCAGCAACCACATGTTTCAGGAATTCATCCTTAATAATAACAAAAGTTACACCGGCAGGTCCGAGGTTCTTCTGGCAACCGCCGTAGATCATTGCATATTTGGAAACATCTACCGGACGACTGCATATATCTGAAGACATATCGGCCAACAAGGGCACCGGAGAAACCGGATCTTTAAAAATTTCCGTACCACGGATCGTATTATTAGAAGTGATATGCATATAATCCACGTCCGCAGGAATCGTAAATTCAGGATAGTAAGTAAAACCGTCTGCTTCAGAAGAAGCCACAACCTCTACTTCACCCCAAAGCTTAGCTTCTTTGATAGCCGCCGTAGACCAAGTTCCTGTATTTACATAAGCAGCTTTCTTTTTCAAGAAGTTATACGGAATCATGCAGAATTGCATACTGGCACCACCTCCTAAGAAAAGTACATGGTATCCTTCCGGAATATTCAATACTTCTTTAAACAAAGCCACAGCTTCATCATATACAGCCTGAAAATCAGCCGAACGGTGGGATACCTCCATGATAGACTGACCGGTATTACCAAATTCCAATACGGCAGCTGCTGTATTCTTCAATGTAGAATCGGGCAATTTACACGGCCCGGCGTTAAAAATATGCTTTCTCATATCGTATAGTATTAATGAAATTATAAATTAAGTTTCTTTCGGAAACGTTACAAATATGCAATATTTATCTTTAAAAACATCCTTTTTATAAGAAATTGTTCCCCTTTTCTTCAAAATCAAAATCATTCTATTTATCCAGATTTTTCCGGCAAAAGAGGAAAACATCTTTTTAAAAGAAAGGCATTTTGACAATCTTGGCTTTCAATGCTTTATTTCTTACGCGGATAAAAATTTCCGTATCAAGCTTATGAAAACCGCTCTTTACATAACCGGTTCCGATTGATTTCCCCGTCAAAGGAGATACCGTACCGGAACATACAACACCGATCTCATTGCCTTCGGCATCTTCAATCGGATATCCCTGACGGGCGATACCTTTATCCAATACCTCAAATCCTTTCAAATAACGGGAAGGTTTATCTTCTTTCAGTTTTTCATGATAAGCACGGTTGATGAAATCATTACCCGGTACAAACTTGGTAATCCAGCCCAAACCGGCTTCAATCGGTGAATGTTCGTCGTCGATTTCATGTCCGTACAAACAGAAACCGGCTTCCAGACGCAAGGTATCCCGGGCTCCCAAACCGATCGGCTTGATACCGAACTCTGCCCCGGCTTCAAATATGGCATTCCATAACTTGTCGGCATCCTTATTATAAGCGTATACTTCGCAACCGCCGGATCCGGTATACCCCGTTGTCGAGAAAATAACCTTATCTATTCCGGCAAACGGAATCTCTTTAAATGTATAGTATTCCATATCCGTAACATTCTCCTTGGTCAGTTTTTGCATTATTTTCAATGCCAAAGGACCTTGGATAGCCAACTGACAGATATCATCGGATGTATTCTCCAGATCAACTCCCGGTTTCATACCCATTTCTTCTGCATACTTCACAACGTGATTCCAGTCTTTTTCAATATTGGCTGCATTAACCACCAGCAAATATTTTTCAGCGCTGAAACGATAAACCAACAAATCGTCAACAATCCCGCCGGTTTCGTTCGGGAAGCAACTGTATTGCACTTTACCATCCGTTAAAGCAGCCACATCGTTAGAAGTCAGCTTTTGCACCAAATCGAATGCTTTCGGACCCTTTATCCAAAATTCTCCCATGTGAGATACATCAAAAACGCCGGCTTTCTCACGGACAGTCAGATGTTCATCTTTAATTCCGCTGTATTCTATCGGCATGTTATATCCGGCAAAAGGAGCCATCCTTGCTCCTAAAGCTTCATGAAAATGCGTAAACGGTGTGGTCTTCATTTGTTGTTATTTTTTAATGTTTATATAATTATTACTTCAAGTACAATACTCGCAAACGTTAGCACTCAACAAGACTCAGAACAACTCATTTTTAAAAATTGCCCATCCATGCAAAACTTTACAAAGATATAAGATTTATTCCTTTCCTCTCCTTTTTCATCCGCTTTTTATTTTCCCAAATCATAAACAAAATAAGACATATTCTTTGAATTTTCGATTCTTTTATTGTAACTTTAAAGTTTGGAATTGCAGATAAATTTTATTTCTATATGAATATAACACATCCGAAATCTATCCGCTTCTATAGCATTGAAAGACGAACTATTAACTGACGCCTAAATACAAATTGAAGAATAAAAACTAAATTAAAACAATGACCATGGTTATTAAATTGCAAGAAAAAGAGGGTATCAAAATTGCAAGGTTAGCAGAATTATCCAGATTCACTTTATCTATTACGGAAGAAATAAAAAATGAATTGAAACCATTGCTGAGTATTCCGAAAACCAAACTGATTTTAGATCTGGAAGACATCACGTTTATCGACAGTAGTGGTATCGGATGTATCATTTCTCTCGTCAAAACAGCCAAGAGTAACGATTCTACTTTCAAAATATGTTGTCTGAACAAAGACGTCGCAACAGTATTCGATCTATTGCATTTACAAATGATTCTCGATATTTATCCCGATGTGGAAGCCGGTATTCAAAGTTTCCGGGAATAAAAAAGAGGGTGCGCGAGCACCCTCTTCTCATTTTATTATATCCGATTTGTAAATCAGCATCCCAATGTCGCAACCATAACAGCTTTTATCGTATGCATTCGGTTTTCAGCCTCATCAAAAACGATGGAATTCGGCGATTCGAAAACCTCTTCTGTCACTTCAATGCCGTTCAATCCGAATTGTTTCTGAACATCACGTCCCACTTGTGTTTCCAGGTTATGATAGGCCGGTAAACAATGCATAAACTTACACTTTTTATTGCCCGTCATTTCCATTACTTTAGCATTTACCTGATAAGGCATCAACAATTTAATACGTTCTGCCCATACTTCTGCAGGCTCTCCCATAGAAACCCACACATCCGTATACAAGAAATCACATCCTTTTACACCGGCTTCAACATCATCCGTTACAGTAACCTTAGCTCCGGTTTCTTTCGCTATTTCCTTGCAGGTAGCAATCAATTCAGCATCCGGTTGTAAAGCTTTAGGGGCAACGATCCGTACATCCATTCCCATTTTGGCGCCTCCGACCATCAAAGAATTACCCATATTAAACCGGGCATCCCCTAAATAAGCAAAAGTTACCTGATTCAACGGTTTATCCACATGCTCGGACATCGTAAGGAAGTCAGCCAGAATCTGTGTCGGATGGAATTCATTTGTCAAACCGTTCCATACCGGAACACCGGCATATTTTGCCAGTTCCTCTACAGTAGCCTGGGTAAATCCGCGATACTCAATACCGTCATACATACGTCCCAACACACGTGCCGTATCTTTCATCGATTCTTTTACACCGATCTGCGATCCGCTAGGTCCCAGATAAGTCGTATGCGCACCCTGATCATAAGCGGCCACCTCAAAAGCACAACGTGTACGGGTAGAGGTCTTCTCAAATATCAAAGCTATATTCTTACCCTTCAAACAGGGTTGTTCTATACCGGCATATTTGGCTTTCTTTAAATCAGCAGCCAAATCCAATAAATATTTAATTTCCGTCGGAGTAAAATCCAACAACTTCAGAAAATTTCTGTTTCTCAAATTAAAAGCCATATCGTATCAATTTAAATTGTAAATTTCAGACAGTAATCTTAAATTTTCATGTCGAAGACAAATGTATAATTTTAATTTGGAGATTTGAAAATTTGAATGCGAAGGATTCATTTTTTATTTTCAGAACTCCAGATTTCCGATTCTTCATACTTAATCATAATGCATGGTAATCTTCGAACCGTACCGGCGGTCCTCCAATTTCGTGGCCTCCGTAATAACCGCTTTCTGACCTCCTTTCTCCACAAAAGCCAGACAAGCCCGGATTTTGGGTGCCATACTTCCTTCACCGAACATACCGGCTTCCAGATACTTTACAGTATCCGCATAGTCCAGAAATTCCAGAATTTCCTGGGTCGGTTTACGATAATCCTTATATATATAAGGTACATCTGTCAATATATACAACTCATCTGCTTTCACCCGGACTCCGATCATGGCCGATGCCAAATCTTTATCGATAACACCTTCGATCGGCTGCAACATACCTTCCGCATCGACATACACCGGTATACCGCCGCCACCTCCCGTAATGACGATACTTCCGGCACGAGCCATACGTTCTACCAAAGGAGCATTTTTAAAATCAACCGGCGCAGGAGAAGGTACCACACGACGCCATCCGCCTTCCACCTTTATCTCTTCCTTAAAAATCCAACCGTGCTCAGCATGTAATTTATCCGCTTCTTCCTTCGTATAAATCTTACCCACCCGCTTCGTGGGATTCTGTAAAGCCGGATCATGCTGGTCCACTACAACCTGCGAAATCATAGAGATGACATGCCGGCTTAAATTATGCTCCTTTAATATATTGCGCAAATTCCGTTCGATCATATACCCGATCTGTCCCTGTGAATAAGCCACACACATATCCAACGACATCGGAGGCAAACCGTACATTCTCACACCGGCATCATCACTCATCAAGATATTTCCGACCTGCGGGCCGTTACCGTGCGTAATAATCAAATTATAACCGTCCCGGATCAAATAAACCAAATTTTCCAACGTCTCCCGTATATTTTGATTCTGTTCGGCTACAGTTCCTTTCTGATTGCCCCGGAGGATCGCATTTCCTCCCAATGCCACCACTGCTAATTTCTTTTCCATTTCTTTTAATTTTGTTAGTTCCTTCTTTTTGAAGATTACTGTACAAATTTAAAGAATAGGAAATTTACTAAAAATAGGAAAAAATAATTTTGTTGATTTTTAAACCTCTGAACACCAATGATTAGTATAATTATTCTTTCATTTTATATAATTATGCAGCGTAAAAATTCGTTTTTTTGAAAACGTTTGAGAAAAATTCAACCGGCAAAAATTATTCCTTTGTACCGAATCTGTAATCGTCAATCAGGCTGAATATTTTTGCTCCGTATTTTTCTACCACTTTTTTCCCTATCCCCGGAATCTTTAATAATTCCTTACCATCGGCAGGCAACAAATTACATATCCCGACCAAAGCAGCTTGTCGCATAACCATATAAGCAGGCAATTTCAAGGCATCGGCTTCCTGTTTCCGCCAATCCCGTAAAAGCTTGTATAACTCAGGATGCCTGATATCCGCCGAAATTTCGGCTCTATCCGAAGCAAGCCCTGTTCCCGTCGTACTTTTAGATCTGGATTTCGCTTTCGCCTTCCCTTTAGAAATAGCGGCTTTCGCTCTCGCCGACAAATAAGCCGTTACAGAAAATCCGTCTTCCGCAGCACCTAAAGTTTCCATTTTAACGTCTGCTTCCCGCTGTAAAGCTTCCAAAGCTTTCTCTATTGTTTTCCGGATTTCTTTATTATCTATTTCGGGTTGTGCCACAGATAAAAACGCAACCACCCAATGTTCCATTTTTCCTTCAAAATAGATAACCCCTTTCTGTATTCTCTCCTGTATCTGGCTATCGTGCTCATAATCATCACTCCGGACTATCAGTTGACGCAATTGATTCTGAAACTTTTCTCCGACGGCCGTCAATTCGCTGTAACAGCAATCCCGGACTTCCCGGCAACGCCCCGTCAAATCCGGATACAATTTGGCCAGATGCTCTCCAAACAACCAGGCAAGTTGCTGCAATTTCTTCCACAAAACCGTGTAATCGAATAATTCGGTCACCAACTCCATATAATAACGACGACCGGCCTCTTTCAATTCCGGTAATCCCGGGCGATTTTGTCCGACCTGTTCCGTAAAATATTCTACCGCCTTATCACGGATCATAACATGACTGCTCAAAGGAGAATTCAATACCAGGCCCTCCAGCGTTTTACAACGACTCAACGCTACATATACCTGACCGTGAGTAAAGGCCGCCGAAGCTTCGATAATCGCATGTTCAAACGTCAACCCCTGACTTTTATGTATGGTAATGGCCCAGGCCGTTTTTAAAGGATATTGCCGAAAAATACCTTCAACCTGTTCGGTTATCTCTTTGGTCTCCGGATCAACAGAATATTTTGTATTCATCCATTCTTCCCGGTTTACCTCTATTTCCTCTTTGTCTCCACGACAAAGAACTTTTATCCGGCCGGGACCGATTTCCGTCACTTTTCCGATTTTACCGTTATAATAACGCTTCTCCGGAGAAGAATCATTTTTTACAAACATCACTTGTGCCCCTTTTTTCAGCACCAAACATTCGGATGTCGGAAATGCAAAAGCCGGAAAATTATCTTGAATCTCTGCCGTATACGAATATGCTGTAAACCCGATTTCCTCCAGCTTACGGTCATTGATCTGCTGTGCCTGGCTATTGTGTGTCGTCAACGTAATATAATCCTCGGTGTCATCAGGTACGAAGCCGGGAATATAACGACTGTTCAGCTTCTTTAAGGTAAACTCATCCACCTGATTGGCCCGGATCCGGTTGAGCAAACCGATAAACTCGTCGTTCACCTGACGGTACACATGGGTCAGTTCTATACTGATATAGGATGTCTGCTGTAAAGCTTTACTATTAAAAAAGAAAGGCGAATCATAATATGCTTTCAGCAAATCCCATTCCTCTTCCTTTACCACCGGAGACAGTTGTTGCAAATCCCCGATCAGTAACAATTGTACACCGCCGAAAGGCCGGTTCCGGTCGCGGTAGCGACAAAGCATATCACTTACAGCATCCAGTAAATCGGCACGCACCATACTGATTTCATCGATCACCAACAAATCAATACTACGGATAACGTCTATCTTTTCCCGGCCGAACCGGTGGGAATAACGATTCGAAGCCGTTGTTCCCTCTGCTTTCTGACCAGGGACATAAGGACCGAACGGCAACTGGAAAAAAGAATGTATCGTCACTCCTCCGGCATTGATTGCAGCTACACCCGTCGGTGCCAGAACAACCATGCGTTTAGGAGATTTCGTTTTCAGTTGTTGCAAAAAAGTCGTTTTACCCGTACCCGCCTTTCCGGTCAGAAAAACATTCGTACCGGTATATTGCAAAAAACGATAAGCCAAATCCAACTCCTTATTCGTCTCCATAACTCACATTGGAATTCCGGATTTACGATCTTAAATTTCCCGCCGAAACGAACTCCGGATTTTAACCGTAAATTTAAAATCGTAAATCATCAGTTAATAAAACATCTGCCCAATTACGGCATCAGCTCTCCTCTAAATCCTACTTCTTATTCCATATATTTAATAAGCTGATTCCCTAATCCGACCCGATAACCCTGGGATAAAAAGACAACCTCACCCTTCGCATTTACCATAACGATCAAAGGCAGATTTCCTGCATTTTTCAATTTCAAACGGGTTTCCAGCATCTGTAAAATCGTCCCGTCATTATCATATCCGAGCAACAAATTCGAAGGCAAGGGCCTGAAATCATGCCGTGAAAACTTCCCGGCCTGTGTGCGGTCTGTAAACAAAAACAACATAGGTATCCCTTTCGCCTCAAAATCAGCCTTCATCCCACTCATATCCCGAAGTAAATGATTGGTCGGCTCCTGATTTGCCCCAATAAGCGCCAGTGCCGTATATCCTTTGACTGGCAACGGTAAATACTTCATCTCCGGACCTTCCTCCGGCATATATTTTACTTTTGTATCGATTATACCCAATGTTTTCAACGACTCAACCACCTTTCTTATCTCCATATCCACCTCCGTCAGTTTCCCCGACTCCACCCGGAAAGAAGTAATGCCGGACAACACCGAACCGTCACTTTTCCGGTTCCCCGTTACCAGAATATAATCTCCGGTTTCCAATTCCACCGGCTCTTTAAATATTGTACTGTAATTCATTCCACCTCCCATATCTACTTGCGAATTGCTACCCAAATCGATCAAGTGAGCCTGACCGTTTTCAATTTTAGAAATTGTAAAATGCGTATAATAAACGGGATCTGAAATACTTTTTCCCACATTATGGATCATCAGCTTGCCTTTGGGCATCACCCCCTGCTCCCTCGCAAACACAACCGGGCGCCAGCCTTCACCTGCGTTATACTCCGGCTTGCCGTTCAAAGGATTCAAGCGGGCAGCAATCCCCAAAGTACGACAGGCCGCCACAAAAAACACCTCCTTAGAGCGGGTATCGGTAACCATTACCCGCAATACTCCAACAGGAGGAGTCACGAAATTAATCGTATTTATAGAATCGTTTAACCGGATTTTCTGCATCCAATCGGTCAGGTCCTCCGGGGTTCTGATGTTTTCATTCTGCAAATAAGCAGCTAACGGCTCCCGGTAAGCCGTGATAAACTCGTTCCTGATCCGGGGATTTAAAATATAATTTTTATAGAAAACAGGGTACGCCATACCGGATAAATTATATTCAGCATAAACAGGAGTTTCAGCATACTTCCGGGCCTCATGCAGGTGATCCGACAAAATAACAGCGGTAATATCCTGTAAATCTTTATCCTGTAAAACACCGAGCAAATCCAAGGCTGTTCTATTCTGAACCGTACTCTGATCCTTTACCGATTCCAAAAACCGGACGATTTCCTTATAATTTCCCCGGGCAGTTTTGATATACCTGAAAAACGAATCCGGATCATAGCCCCACTCTTCCGCCAGTTGCCGGGCTTCCTCCTTATTCATAAACGTAGCGATATATGCGTTTCGTAAGGAATCTTCATACATAAAACGACGGTCATTCAATGCCCGTTCGGTATCTGTTGTCAAAGCCTGATATTCTTTTTCCGGGGGCGGTACAATATCGAATACATCCCGGTATGCTTCACCTTCTTTCTTATCGAGAACAATCACAACGGTATCGGCAGTTGCCGCCCGTAATTCTGCAAAACCGTAATTTCCATCTTTATAAGCCCAGACAATCCAATCGCCCAAACCGACCGTTAAAGACGACTTTCCGGCCTCATCGGCCGTTAAAGTCACAGCCGGATAATATTCTCCGTAATTATATATCTTATATTGTACAACAGCTCCGGCCACAGGCTTTCTATCCGTATCCTGTACTGAGACAACGACCTTTTTTACTCCGGTATAATTACCCGTAACATTGACACTCGTCAAATTTGCATTCGTTGCTACCACCTCTTCGTTTGCCGGATATTTACCGAAAACCCGGGCTTCCATATACAATCCCCGTCGTACCGGTGCGGTAAACCAAGCAATATCCAGGCGGGGTTCGGGCTCGCAAGCCCCCAGGTATTTCCACTGCCCGTCGACCCATACTTCCACCCAGGCATGATTATCGTCACAGTGCGCCCAACGCGGAGTATACACCTGCCGGGCAGGTATTCCGACCGAACGCATAGCGGCCAACGTAAACACCGATTCCTCCCCGCAACGTCCGTAAGCCGTTGTCGTCATTGTCAAAGGAGCACAGGTCCGCGCATTCGTAGGCTGATAAATGGCCTTCTCATGACACCAGTGGTTGACTTCCAGAGCAGCTTCTTCCATAGTAGGGCAGGCCGTGACCCGATCTTTCAACTCCCGATAAAATACAAAGCGCGACGAATCCAATCCCTCGTTATGTCCCCGTACCGGTAATACAAAATGCCGGAAAATATCTTCCGGGATATGCCTACCCCAAGGCATCTCTTCCCTCAATTGGAATGACATCCTTACATTCTTCAGTAAAAACTCCCCTCCATACCAGGCCAAATCAGCCAAAGGTGCATAAGCATACAAAAATTGAAGAGCCTCCCGTTCTTCCAGCGTCATCGGTTCATCGAATACGGCAAACAGATTTTCCGGAGCATCCGATAACAACAATTTTTTACCTTCAAAATCCTGCAACACCGTTTTCCGGTAAGTTTCATCCGTAAGAAAATGCTTTTCCTTCTTACAGGCTGTCAATACGGCTACAACCAGTATCAGGCTGCACACCACGCGAATCATTATTTTCATATATTTCTCAACAAAATTTCACTTCTTTGAAACCATACACACGGTCTTTTCCTGTAATGTCTTTCAGTACAAGCCGGCCATATTCATCCACACCTGCGATCGAAGCCCGAAAACGTCCCCGCTCATCCTCCCATTTATAAACACCTTCCCGGCGATACATACTCTCCCGGTACTCTTTTTCCAGACACGCATAATCTTCAATCCGCCCATACCACTTGTCTATACATGCCAGTAGCATCTCCAAGGCCTGCTGTATATTCAACTCTTTACCCGTCAATTGCAACAAGGATACCGGATTGGGTGCATCAGAACAAAACTGTTTCTGATTGACATTCAGTCCGATCCCACATACCGAACTGGCGATCCGGTTACCGGAAATACAATGCTCGATCAAAATACCGGCGATTTTGTACTCCCCGACATAAATGTCGTTCGGCCATTTTACAGTACAATCCTCTGTAAATTTACGAATAAAATCACGACAACCCAATGCTATTACCATAGATACGGCAAATTGCCGGGACGCCTCACACGCCCGGGGACAAAATACGATACTGACAGAGATATTTTTCCCCGGTTCACTTTCCCATGTATTGCTTCCCTGCCCACGGCCCGCAGCCTGCCTGTAAGTCAATACAACCGTCTTATCCCTCAGTTCTTCCCTCGGCAATGCCGCAGCCGTAGTATTGGTGGATTCGAGCGCATTGTATTCTAAAACCCGAAAGCCGGCCAAACTATATTTTTTCAATCCGTTCTCCATATTCAATTCATTATTTTAATTTCCGTTCTCCTGTTTCGTGCTCTTCCCGTCTCGGTCTCATTGGAAGCCACCGGATGAGCCATACCATATCCCTTATAACTCATACGCTCCTTCTTAATATGATTCACAAAGAGATATTTATACACTTCAAAAGCCCTGGCATCCGATAAACGCTCATTGTATTCTGCCGATCCGCTGTTATCCGTAAATCCGGCAATCTCAATTTTAACTGAAGGGTTATTTTTCAGAAACTCAACCAATTGTTCCAGTTCAAAACGCGACTCCGGGCGCAGACTATAATCATCCACATCGAAAAAGATCCCGTTCAATACCTGTGAAGCCTCTTTCCGAATTTTTTTCAGTACGATCACCCGGGTCTGAGGATGTGCATAATCGGCCCGACCGACATGTATCGTATCTGAATAATACAAATATCCGCCTTTTTGTACACTAAGCAACAAAAGACTCTGCGCAGGTACGCACGACAACATTTCTGCCGGAGCATACACCCCGTCATAATAAGCCAACGTATCTCCTTTCTCCGGATGTATCACCAACAACCGATCCGGGACGACTTTCTCTCCTTCCTCATTTTCAGTTATCAAATGCAGATAAGCCATTTCCTGACAACGCAAAAAGTCTTCCAACTCATACCGGTAAATATTCTTCGTTCCATCCAGATCGGAAGAGAAATACCCCCATCTTCCGGTAGCATCGACGACAAACCCCATTTCATTTTTATAGCTATTCACCGTTATCCCAATATTTTCCGGTTCATTCAAACTGTCCAGATCTACCCGGTATATATCCATACCTCCCATCCCCGGATAACCGTCTGAAGCAAAAAACAAAACTCTCCCATCGTAATAAAGAAAAGGCGCCATTTCATTACCGGACGTATTGAAATACAAAGGTTTCGGTTGCGACCAAAGTTGTCGTCCGTCCGGATTTCTTTGCAACAATGTAGAAAACCAGATATCACTTCCTCCCTTACCTCCTTGCCGGGTCGAAGCAAAAAACAATTTAGTCCCGTCGGCTGATACCGCCGGTTGCGCTTCCCAGGCATCCGTATTGACAGGATATCCCAGATTAATCGGTTCGGACCAAAGTGTATCCGAAATCCGGTAAGCCACATAAATATCACAGCTACCGCGGGAATCCGGACGCTCGCAACCGGTAAAATACATCATCTGCCCATCGGCGGTAAGCGATTGTGTACCTTCATTTCCTTCCGTCGTATTGAAATTTAAAGGTATTCCCGCACCATCACGATACGACCATATATCCTCATTTCCCTTGTCCAGACATGTATAAAGCACAGTCCTCCCCGTAACATCCAACGAAGGCCAATACACATCCTTATCCGAGCCGATATACAATTCAACCGGACGTTTTTCCTGAGTCATCAAAGCCTTTTGAGCAAAATCACAGTTAATCACGCGATGATTCGCTGCCTCCTTACGGCTCAACTTCGTATCCCGCTCAAGATATAACTTATAATTTTGCCGGGCATTCACATAATCCCCCCTCCCGAAATAACACTCCCCTAAAAAATAATAGTAATTGGTATAATGCACGGAATCCAGCAACAATCCCTGATGTATCGCTTCAATCTCCCGATCGGTATCTCCCAGTCGATCGTATATATCCGCACGCAAAAAAGAAAATTCAGCATAACGTCCGGCATCATTCCCCATTTTATCCAAGACCTGTATAGCAGCATCATAATTCCGCTGACGCACCAGTTCTTTTATGACCTGAAACTGCCGCTGAAATTTTTTATCCATATCCTGTCCGGCAGCCACAGATAAACATCCCCACACAATCCCTATTGCAAAACACCACTTTTTCATATTTTCCGATTTGAATTGCGAATCTAAGAACTAAATCCCAAATTCGCAATTTTATCGGAATCATCCAGAGTCACTCCTGAACAATTTTCAATAATTATCCGGAAACAACTCGAAAAAACCTTGCGGTTGCAAACAGGACGGACACACCTTGGGCGGCGTTTTACCCACATGCACATATCCGCATTTCCGACAATACCACCGTACCTCTTCCGGACGGGCAAATACAAGACCGGTCCGCAAATTATCCAACAATTTCAGATAACGGTTTTCATGCATCTGCTCAACTTCCGTCACATGCCTGAAAAGAGAAGCAACGGCTTTAAATCCTTCTCCGGCAGCAATCTCTCCGAATGCGGGATACAGGTTATGCCATTCGTCATACTCCCCTTCTGCCGCTTCCTGTAAATTCAGCTCCGTCTGCAAAATCGCCCCGGCCGGATAAGCCGCCGTAATCTCAACCATCCCGCCTTCCAGATAACTGAAAAAACGTTTCGCATGAGTCTCTTCCTGTAAAGCCGTCTCGTAAAAAATACCGGCAATCTGCTCATATCCCTCTTTACGGGCTACTTCGGCAAAAAATGTATACCGGTTTTTAGCCTGCGACTCTCCCGCAAATGCTTTCAGTAAATTTTGCTCCGTCAGCGTTCCTTTTAATGATCTGTCCATTTTATTAAATTTTATATGATACAAAAAAATCGAAAACCCTTATTCTTAAATTTTCCCGACAACATCCTGTCTACGTAAAAACAGGCACAAAGTTCCCTCTTTACAACCGGCTTTGTCCCGTCTATCCATTTCCCATTCCGGCCCTTATGCCGGCCACATAAGTATAAATACACATCGACAATACGCATTTACTTACTTTAACCTTCTTCTTTTTAAATATAATTTTGCATGTGTAATAATATACCCGTTAGGGAAAAGATAAAAAACGAAGAAGATGTCCGGATTAGTTGAGAAACTGAAAAAAGATATTCATTACATCGAAGGGATGAACAGTTGTATGAACTGCGGAGTATGTACGGCTATTTGTCCGGCTGCCGAGTTTTACAATTACGATCCGCGTATGATCGTCGATTCGGTACAACGAGGCGATGAAGAAACGATTGCCCAATTCATCCGCTCAGATGCCATCTGGTATTGCGGTGAATGCATGTCGTGTAAAACCCGTTGTCCCCGGGGCAACACGCCCGGCCTCATCATTATGGCGTTACGTAAATTGGCCCAGGAAGAAGGTACGTTCACCTGTTCTGAAAAAGGCAGACAGCAATACGCGCTTAAAAGAGTCATCGACCACAATATTCTGGAACGGGGATACTGTGTCACTCCGGATATTGTCAAACCGGAAATGCATCCGGAACAAGGGCCGGTATGGGAATGGGTGTATGCTCACCTCGACGATGTATTCGAGCGGGTACACGCCAACTACCGGAAGCCGGGGCCCGGAGCTTTGCGGGAAATCGATGAAGCGAGCATGGAAGAACTCCGTAAAATATTCGATGTCACCGGAGGTTCCGATTTTATGAACCGGATACAGCAATGCTCCGAAGAAAAAGCAGCGGAAGAAGGCGCCGACATGGAACAATACCTCATGTCGGTATATACCCAAAACAACGGACAACATTCATAATCAGAATAAGGTCAAAAGTTCTCAGATTTAAACTTTTTTCCTTTCGACTTTTTAAATTTTGACTTTCTAACAGATGGATTTACTCGGCAAACAACAGATATGGAACGAATACCAGAAAGAAATTGCAGAAGATAAATACTTCTATGCACGCAGTTGTATTCGCCAGACATTTTTTCCCGGATCGGAATGGGCTTATCTGGACATTCTTCGTAACAAATTGCAAAAAGAGGTCATGGAAGACGCACGTCATACAACCTGTACAGGTATCGGCTACCATTCGGACATCGTTCCGGCAGAAACCATTATGACCGTCGTCGCCCGCCATTTCGCCCTGATGACCGAAGCCGGTTATGAAAATATGACCCCTTCCTGTATTACGTCATTCGGTATTTATACGGAAATTCTCGATACCTGGGAACATCACCCGGAAATAGAGGAAAAAATACGGGAATTCTTATGGAAAGCGACAAAACGGGAATTTAAAAAGCCTAAAAATCTGGCTCATACTTCGGATATCATTTATAAATTCCGGAATGAAATTGCAATTCAGGCGAAATATACATTAAAAGACGTTCATACCGGACGAGCCTTGCGCGGGGTTGACCACATCGGCTGCCATTACGCCAAAATGTTTCCTTCCAAAGGAATCGGAGGAGCAGAATTTCCCGCCGTACTCACCGGCATGATAGAAGCCTGGGGCGGAGATCCCGTCGACTACCCGGAACGCCGGCATTGCTGCGGATTCGGTTTCAGAAACTACCTTGTTATGGCAAATCGCGGATTTTCTGTCGCCAATTCCAAGAAGAAATTCGAATCCATGCAGCCTTATGCACCTGATTTTATCGTAGCCAATTGCCCGGGGTGTGCGATGTTCCTCGACAAATGGCAATATACGATCAGCGAAATGGAAGGCACCACTTACGGAACGGACGGCTACGGTATCCCCGTCCTGACCTATGAAGAACTGACTGCATTGATTTTAGGCTACGATCCGTGGGAAATCGGATTACAGATGCACCAGGTTGCAGTAGAGCCCCTTTTGGATAAAATGGGAATAGACTATGATCCGGAGGCCAAATACAAAAACAGTAAGGGAATTTCTTTGGGAGAACCGACCTGTCCGACGTATTTGAAAGTGAAATAATAACAGCAAACTATAATTTTAGAATTAAATAAAGCGATTCATCCATTTAAGTCATCGATTTAGTTCTGCCATTTGGGTATTTACATTGAATAAAAGTGGTTGAAACATAAATATCTTAGCTTATTTAAATCTGAAATCCATCATAAATTTATCAATAGTATGAACGTAATCATTATCGGAGGAGGACCGGCCGGATGTGAGGCAGCCTACAGATTGGCACAGGAAGGCATTAAGATCGATCTGATCGAGAAAGAAAATACGACCGGCGGCAACCTTAACAACTGGTATCAACTTTTCCCGGACCGGAAAAACGCCAGGGATATCACGGAAAAATTAAAAAACAACCTCGATCATCCCAATATAACCCTTCACCTGGATACAGAGGCCGTCGAAATGTCCAAAAACGAAACGGGTAAATATACGGTCACTCTGAGCGACAAATCCCTTTTATCCGCAGATGCCCTGTTGCTGACCACCGGCTTCCGGTTATTCGACGCCCACCGGAAAGAAGAGTACGGTTACGGTATATACAACCATGTGATTACTTCTGTCGAACTTGAAAACCTTTTTACCAACCACTCCCTCACACTTGCCGATGGAAAAAAGCCGCAACGGATCGGTTTCATCCACTGTGTAGGCTCACGGGACGAAAAAGTATGCAACTACCATTGCTCCAAGCTATGCTGCATCACAGCCGTTAAGCAAGCCATCGAAGCACGGGAGCTATTGCCGGATGCCGAAATTTTCTGTTTTTACATGGACATGCGTATGTTTGGTCCCGGCTATGAAGAACTATACCGCGATGCACAAGAAAAATACAACATCAAATTTGTCCGGGGCCGCCTGTCCGAAGCTTCTGAAAACATAAGCAAGCAATTGGTAATCAAAGTAGAAGACACCTTAGTCGGCAAACCGCTTAAAATGACATTGGACTTAATGGTGCTGATGATCGGAATGGAGGCCTCCGAGGGCAGCCGTAAAGCAGCAGCACAATTATCCCTCGGCTTGTCGCCCAACGGTTTTATCCGTCCCGCCGATCCCCATTACGGCACGAATCTGACAGAAAAAGAAGGCATTTTCGTCGCCGGTTGCAGCACCTCCCCCATGAACCTGACGGATACCCTGGCGGATGCCCGTTCTGCAGCCTGTAACATTACGGCCTACCTGAAAAAATCCGGGAATGCCTGATATAGTATAAACTCAAATCGCTCAAACAATGACAACACTGTGGGGATATTCCATACCGGAAACCAGAAGCATCGACTACGATAAAAACGACAAAGCTTTTATCGCCTATCTGGCACAAAATGCACCCAGTAGTAAACTTTGCATCGGATGCGGGGGATGTACTGCAACCTGTACGGCCGGCAATCTGACGGACTTCAACATCCGGAAGCTTCAAATGCTGGTAAAGCGGGGCGAAAACGAAGAAGCCAGGACCAAATTGCAAAAATGCATGCTTTGCGGGAAATGCCTGCTGGTATGTCCCAGGGGCGTCGATACCCGGAAAATGATACTGACCATGATCGATTATATAAAAAAATAACGTTCAACTACTAGCAAGTTCCATCTTTTATGTATTACGATAATTTTGTACTTCCTTTTACCATTGGCCTGAATATACTGCTTATATTCCTCGTCGTTAAATATTTCCGCTGGATCAAAACCTTTTCCAAGCCGGAAAAGAAAATGATCCGGAAAGGCATGTTTAGTCTGAAAACCGTTAAGGCCATAAAAGAGGCTTTTCTGGAATGCCTGGTACATCGTAAAATTTATCGTACGAATCCGTTCCTGGGATACATGCACATGTGTTTCGGACTCGGTTGGTTTCTGCTGATTGTCATCGGCAAAACGGAATCCATGGTCTACCATACCAGTGCCCTCAATCCCCCTTATTTTGCCATTTTTTTCCGTTTTTTTCATCCGGCCAAAGAAACATTTCCTTACAGCAATGTCTTCGCCTTTATCATGGACCTGATCCTGCTGATGATCCTTTCCGGCTTATTCCTGGCCTTGATGAAAAGACTTTATTCCAAAGCCCTGGGACTAAAAAAAACGACCAGCCATCGTCCGTTCGATTTGCTCATTCTTACGGTGTTGTGGTTGATTTTCCCGCTGCGTTTCCTGGCAGAGAGTTTTACCAGCGGACTTCGCGGAGGCGGTAGCTTTCTGACACATACAGCGGGCAACTTCTTTGCCGATACCCTACCGCTGGAATCTCTGGCTTATCCGGCCTGGTGGGCCTATTCCTCGGCCCTTGGCCTGTTCTTCCTGCTATTGCCGTTTTCCCGTTATATGCATATCCCGACGGAAGTCGTGTATATTTTCTTAAAAAACTGGGGTATCAAACAAGGAAAAACGTTCAATGCATTCAGCGAAATACAACTTTACGCCTGTTCGCGTTGCGGTATTTGTATCGATCGCTGTCAGCTCAATACATCGCTGGGTATGAACAACACTCAACCCGTATATTTTCTCAAAAAAATACGGCATCACAAAGACTACTCCGAACAGACCGAAAACTGCCTGATGTGCGGTCGTTGTGAAGCAGCATGCCCGGTCGACCTCAAACTGAATGCCATCCGTTTGAGCAAACGCCCGGACCGGATACAAATCACCAAAGACACTTACAATTATGTAAAAACTGCCGACCCCAAAAAAACGAAAGTAGCCTATTTTGCCGGATGTATGGGACATCTTACCCCATCGGTCATCCAGGCCATGAAACACATCTTCAGCAAAGCAGGTGTCGGATATACATTTATAGACGAACAGGACGGCATCTGCTGCGGACGGCCGATGATGCTTTCGGGCAATCAAAGTGCCGCTTCCGTCATCGTCGAAAAAAACAAAGCGATAATCGAAAATTCAGGAGCGGAACTACTGGTCACGTCCTGTCCGATATGCTACAAAACCTTTAAGGAAGAATACGGACTGTCCATGCAAATCATGCACCATACCGAATACATCGATTACCTGATATCCAACAACATACTAAAAACGACGGTCAGTGACGACAAAACCGTTTTTCACAACCCTTGTGAATTGGGACGGGGCAGTGAAGTATATGCCGCTCCCGAAAGAGTATTGAGGCAGGTCAGCCGTAAACTGGCAACCCGTTACGACGGCAAAGACTCCTTATGCTGCGGAGGATCGTTAGCCAATAACCACATCTCCACCGAACAGAAAAGCCATATCGCCGCCGACGCCGTAGCCGCCTATGCCGCCTACCGGCCGGATGTCATCGTAACCGCCTGCCCGCTGTGCAAAAAAACATTTGCCAAAAAATCGACATCCATACCGGTAAAAGACATAGCCGAAGTCGTAGCTGAAAATTTATGACACACAAAACTATAGACCGTAAATTACGGAAACGGAGGTAGCTGAAACAGAGTGTCCGCTATTTTTTCAGGATTCGCCACAGCCAGACTATCGGCGGCGGCATCCATAGCCTCTACCAACTTCACCTTAACCCTGGCAACCGGTGTCCGGTGAAGCACAATTTCATCTTCATGCGGCAAATAGTAAAACAAAGGTATGTCTCCTTGATTCAAGTCATCTAACAGCAAGCGGATAAAACTATCTTTATCCAGCGTTTCTTCACAATTTTGCTTATTCATATATACTTGAAATTCACTATAAAGGGTATCCAACTCCTGCTTCTGAGTCCGAGGAGTCGTTCTATTAAAATAGCAATTAAAGGCCTGTGTCGCCACGGGCACAATACGAACAGTCTGCAATTGTTCATAATATTTTCTTATTTCAACTTTATATCCAGCCAAATTTTTTTGTAAAATATCTATAACCGATTTTACGCCCTCTTTGAAATTTTTATAAAAAGGTTCCTTTTTCTCACAGGCAATGTTCCTTCTTCTCCTCTCTTCGATCATATATACATCATGAAGCAATATATCCGGATTTTGTTCCTGCGAGGAAGGCAAGTAAAAATTAGCCGTCGCTTTAATTTTAGTCATATCCTCTATAGCTTCTGACGTATCACAACACAGCTTCAGGCATTTCTGCATACAACTTCCTGCCCAAACAGTTGGGTTTAGAATAAAAGAAGGCCAGAAAGCGACCTCTGCATCGATAGGATAAGCCTGCCCCTTGTCCGATACCATAATATTATCCTGATGAAGATCCAGTATACCCAATAATTTGGAGTATACGGTAATCTGCCCCAAATGAAAATAGTAAGCACGCTCTTCCTGCTCCGAAATCCGGGTTCTGTGTTCTATAAATTGCATATAACCGTATTCTTCTCCCTGTCTTTTATCATCCCCTGGCAGATAAGACATCAATCCCGGCCCGGGGAATTGGGGAGCAGTCTGCAACTGTTTATCGGCAAAAAACTTGAGACAACTGTCGCCCTGACCAAAAATCAGCATGTCGGGAATAACGCTTCTGGGTTTATAAACAAACCGGACACCCTTCGTGGTACTGACAATACAAACGGATTGTCCGCCATTATGAAAATCGGAACCTGTAAATTCAACGGCCTCCAGTTCTCCCATATCCGGGACGGAAGGCAGGAAATGTGTTACAATTATTGGCCAATCTTTATTCAAACGCCTGAGCATCATATTCGACGATTCTACAATATTATCACTCAAACGGCATAATCGTGACAAACAAAATACATCCATCCCCCAATCTCCAGAAAGGCTATATTTCAATTTATCACGTAACAATTCCAGATTATGATCATTAATAAGAAAAGGAGACAAACGATCGAAAAAAGTAAGTATGTGAGTAATTTCCCAATCCCTGCACTCTTCCAACAAACAGTCCAAACGCTTATTCATTTCTTCGTAAGCCGAGAGCTGCATATAATGCCTGTATCCTTGATCGGACAAGCAGAACTGAAAACATTCCTGATATTCTGTTTCCATTTGCCGGTTATTTATCGTCTTTATTATATCCTCAAGTATCCTGAGTTTTTCATGCATTACTCCTGTCAATTTCGCTTTTTCATCATCGTCATCCCCTCCCCCAAGCTGGGATACCAATCTTTGAATAAGCTGATTAGGGCGGTTGTCAATTATTTGCAAACCTTGTTGCCTGGGATTTGTCAAAGGATTTGAACTTTCCAGAATACGTGAAGAAGGTACTACAGTTTTTTTTTCAGAAAGCATAATTACAAATTAAATATGACCGTTCATTCATTCATGATTTTAAAGCTTGCATAAAAGAATATTGTTCTTGGACGCCCGCCTTATACGAAATCTAATATATATCCTTTCTATAGTGTATCCGGAATATTTCTTTGATGCCCCTACACGACATGCTGTTTTCTTATAACACAGTAGATATTATTATGTATTTCAAATATATACAATAGTCAGAAAATCCCGCTATCTATAACCGATGTCTTTACGAATGGCGTTTTTTTGTTTCCGAACGGAACCGATTGGCATTTTTTCGGTAAACTGGGATGTGAAAATCCGAAAATATGACAACCCAAAATTCTTTGAAAGCATATAGAATTCTTTGAAAGCATATAGAAAAAGTATCCCGGAAACCGGCATTTTTTCTATATATTTTATACCTTTGATGGATTTTTATCGGGAATACCGGTCACAACCGGTACGATTGTCATTTCGTTTGCAGTATTAGTATTATCAAATAAAATGGAAGCAATGAAGAAGTTGTTGTTATTGTGCTTTACAATTATTCCGGTGCTGGCATTCAGCCAGAAAGCGAAAATTGAATTTGAAAAAACATCCCACAACTTTGGGAAAATCAGTGAGACGGGAGGTAATGCCGTTTATGATTTTGTATTTAAAAACACAGGAACCGTCCCTTTGATCCTGACGAACGTACGTGCCGGTTGCGGATGTACAACCCCGGAATGGGACCGGCAGCCAATCGCTCCGAACGGAACGGGCCATATCAGGGTAAGCTTTAACCCACTTAGGCGCAGCGGTCCATTCACAAAAAGTATAACTGTTAACTCCAACGCAGAAAATGCCGTCGTTTCCCTGACCATCCGGGGAACAATAGAACGGAAACCCAGAGACCCTTACGCAAACTATATACAGAGCATCGGTAATTTAAAACTTACTGCTTCAAACCTTAATTTCGGTACGATCAAAAATACCGACACTCCCGAAAAAACAATCGAAATGATAAACCTGGGAGAACAGCCGTTAACCATTACGACAACCCCGGCTTCTCCCCACATCACAGTTACCGTTCAACCGGAAACCCTGAAAAAAGGAGAAAAGGGTACAATATCCGTCAAATACAACGCCGCCGCCAAAAACGACTGGGGCTTTGTATCCGATAAACTGTCAATCGGCACAAACCATGGAAAACAGATAGAAATACCTGTAGTTGCCAATATCACAGAAGATTTTTCTGCCTATAAGGCCGATAACTACGACAAGGCACCCGTTGTTAAGCTTTCTGAAGACGAATTCGATTTAGGTATATTAGCTAAAAATACCACTAAAAAACACGAATTTTACATTCAAAACATGGGGAAATCAGATTTGATCATCCGCAAAATAAAAACATCCGACGACCAAAACCTTACCGTTATTCCGGCAAAAATGACGATCAAACCGGGTAAGAAAGCCAAAGTGACGCTTACCCTAAAGACGAATGATACGCCGGGCAAAAAGGCTAAAATTATTTCCTTCACGTTCAACGATCCCAAAAACACGATCGTCTCTTACAGATTGTCAGCAACCGTTCAATAAAATAAGTCATTCACATGAAACTCATTGTTGGGATATTACTACTCTTCAGTCCATTCCTATCACAGGCTCAGGGAGTTTTTGATTTCAAAACCAAAGAAATCGAATTGAAAAACCTGAAAGCAGACGAAACACCGACGACTGTAACATTCGGATTTAAAAATACCGGAACACAACCGATCATCATCAGCCGGGTAGCTCCGGTTACGACACTCGTAAAAGCCACCTGGAACGAACAGCCGGTAGCTCCGGGCAAAACCGGTACGATCAAAATCTCTTTTCCCACGACACAGATATCCACGAATTTCAATTATACGCTTACGGTCTACTCCAACGCATCATCGGCGCGGGAACAATTGAGAATACGCGGAAACATCGTAGACAACCCCAGGTATCCGGATTTACTTTATAAATTAAACATGGATAGCTTGAAATTCAAATCCAACAACCTGTCTTTCCGAGAAATACATTTCGGAGAAATAAAAAAAGACACCGTTTATTTCTTCAACAGCCGGCAAAAAGAGGTAAGTGTAAGTATCCGGTACAAACCTTCCTACATTACAGCCGTAGTCGAACCGCAAATTGTGAAACCCGGTAAAAAGGGCATGATTATCGTTTCTTTGGATGCTGACAAAAGGAATGATTACGGATATGTTTACGACAATGTCATTTTGTCGATCGACAACGACAATTCATACAAAAACCGTTTGAGCATCAGCGCTCATATTACAGAAGATTTCAGCAAATTGACCGAAGAAGAACTGGCCAATGCCCCCGTTGCTGTTTTCGAAAAAAATACCATCGAATTCGGAGAAATCAAACCGGGAGAAAAAGCAAATTGTGATTTTGTGATGAAAAACAACGGCAAATCCGACCTGATCATCCGGAAAACAAAAGCCAGTTGCGGATGCACAGCCGTAACGATGGGAGAAACGATACTTAGTCCGGGACAATCTACGACAATCCGGGCGACCTTCGACTCTACCGGAAAAAGCGGCCGGCAATATAAATCGATAACGGTCATTACCAACGACCCTCAACATCCGGAAACGCAATTGACCATATCCGGGAATATTGCCAATAAGAAATAAGTTATTTTGCTCCGAAAGAGTAAAATAATTTTTCCTTCCGTTGGTTTGTTCCGGAATAAATTGTAATTTTGCGCCGTTTAACGATATTAATTCAATTAAAAGTTTAGAAATTATGTATTTAACTCCTGAAAAAAAACAAGAGCTTTTTTCAAATTACGGGAAGTCTAATAAAGATACAGGTTCTGCAGAATCTCAGATCGCTTTATTTTCCTACCGTATCAGTCACTTGACCGATCATTTGAAAAGTAATCACAAGGATTTTGCTACACAGCGTGCCTTGATTAAATTAGTAGGAAAGCGTAGAGCATTGCTTGACTATCTGAGAGAAAAAGATATTGAAAGATATCGTGCTGTCATTAAAGCTTTGAATATTCGTAAATAATCATACGCTTCAGACAAACCCGGGTTTATTCCCGGGCTTGTTTTTAATTATTTTTACCTCCCTCCACTCCTCCTTATATAATTTCAAACTCCGGTTTGGGGTTATCATCTATTGAAGAATTCCGTTAAAATGAATTTATTTTAACAGTAAAATTATGAACATTATTGAAAAAAGTATTACTCTGCATGACGGAAGAGTAATTACACTGGAAACCGGCAAGCTGGCAAAACAAGCTGATGGTGCTGTCATGTTAAAGATGGGCAACACAATGCTTTTAGCCACCGTAGTATCTGCCCAGGAAGCAGGACCGGATGTCGATTTCATGCCGTTATCCGTAGATTACAAAGAAAAATTTTCTGCCATCGGTCGTTTCCCCGGAGGTTTTACCAGAAGAGAGGGAAAAGCATCTGACTATGAAGTTCTCGTATCCCGTTTGATTGACAGGGCGCTCCGTCCGTTATTCCCGGATGATTATCACGCAGAAACTTTTGTACAGGTTACCTTATATTCTGCCGATGAAGAATCGATGCCGGATTCATTGGCCGGCTTAGCGGCTTCCGCTGCTATTGCAGTCAGCGATATTCCATTTCACGGACCGATTTCAGAAGTACGGGTTGCCCGTATCAACGGCGAATTGGTAATCAATCCGACTTGCTCACAACTGGCAAATGCAGACCTCGACATCATGGTCGGTGCAACCTATGAAAACATCATGATGGTTGAAGGAGAAATGAGCGAAGTATCCGAGCAGGAAATGTTGGATGCGATCAAATTTGCTCACACAGCCATCAAAGACCAGTGTCTGGTTCAGAAAGAATTGGCTGAAGCTGTCGGAAAAGCAAAGCGGACCTATTGTCATGAAGTAAATGACGAAGAATTGCGCAAAGACGTTTGGGCCAAATGCTATCAAAAAGCATACGATGTAGCCCGCCAATGCAATGCCGACAAACACCTGAGAAGCGAGTTGCTGCATCAGGTAGGCGAAGACTATATGGCAAGCCTTCCGGAAGAAGAAAGAGAAGCAAAGAAAATGATGGTAAGCCGTTATTATCATGATGTTGAAAAAGAGGCTATGCGCCGCATGATTCTGGACGAAGGTGTACGTTTAGACGGACGTACCACCGAACAAATCCGTCCGATCTGGTGCGAAGTAGGCTCTCTGCCCGGACCTCACGGTTCCTCGATTTTCACCCGTGGAGAAACTCAATCTTTATCGACGGTGACTTTGGGAACCAAATTGGACGAAAAGATTATCGACGAAGCAACGGAACAAGGCAAAGAACGTTTCCTGTTGCATTATAACTTCCCCCCGTTCTCTACCGGAGAGGCAAGACCGAGCCGGGGCGTAGGGCGTCGTGAAATCGGTCACGGTAATCTGGCTCACCGTGCTTTAAAACGCATGATACCGACAGATTTCCCATACACCATCCGTGTTGTTTCCGATATTTTGGAATCCAACGGCTCCTCATCGATGGCAACCGTATGTGCCGGAACTTTGGCCTTAATGGATGCTGGTGTACCGATGAAAAAACCGGTTACCGGTATTGCTATGGGATTGATTACCGACAAAGGCTGTGAAAAATACGCCGTACTGTCGGATATCCTCGGCGACGAAGACCACCTGGGCGATATGGACTTTAAAGTAACCGGAACCGTAGACGGTATCACAGCTACCCAAATGGATATCAAAGTGGACGGTCTGCCTTATGAAATTCTGGAAAAAGCATTGGATCAGGCAAAACGCGGACGTATGCATATCATGAATATCATCACAGAAACATTACCTGCACCGCGTCCGGATCTCAAACCACATGCACCGCGTATCCAGACCATTATCATCGATAAAGATCAGATCGGTGCCGTAATAGGACCCGGCGGAAAGATCATCCAGGATATCCAGGAAAAATCAGGTGCTACCATTAATATCGAAGAAGTCGACAACAAAGGTATCGTAGATATAGCTGCATCGAATGCCGATTCTATCAATATGGCACTGGCACGTATCCGCGCTATTGTCGTCAGACCGGAAGAAGGAGAAGTATATGAAGGGGTTGTAAAATCAATCATGCCCTTCGGCGCCTTCGTTGAAATCCTGCCGGGTAAAGACGGTTTACTCCATGTATCGGAAATCGACTATAAACGTATCGAAAAAGTCGAAGACGTATTGAAAGAAGGAGATCGTATACAGGTCAAACTGCTCGAAATAGATAAAAAAACCGGAAAACTTCGTTTGTCACGCAAGGCCCTGTTGCCGAAGCCCGAACGTAAAAGTCCGGAAAACCCAAACAAAAAAGAGGCTTAAGCCTCTTTTTTTATACCCCTTCCCTCAAGAAAACAAAGCCAAATCCCAATACAAATATAAAATTAGTTTATCTTTGCATAAGCAAAGTTATGCCCCGGTACGGCAAAAATCCGACGGGATTTGAGCGGCTTATACAACAACAATTCAGAGTCCAGCCGTATAATAATAATACAACGGAGAGCATCTAAAAAAAGATTATATGGAAAACAGATTAAATGTAGGTATCACACACGGAGATGTAAACGGTATCAGTTACGAGCTAATCATAAAAATGATGGCAGAAAACCGGATTTGTGAAATATGTACTCCTATCCTCTACGGTTCTTCAAAAGTCGCAGCCTATCACCGGAAAACTTTAAATATCGAAAATTTTAATCTGAATAGCATACAAACACCGAGAGAAGCGAACCCCAAACGTTGTAATGTAATCAATTGTATCGACGATGCAGTAAAAGTCGAATTGGGTCAGGAAACGGCCGAATCGGACAAAGCTGCCATGATCGCCCTGAAAAAAGCTCTGGATGATCTGGATCATCAGGGAATCGAAATCATCGTTGCAGCACCCCAGGGGATCGAATCTTTCAAAACAGAAGGTGCCTACGGATGTCCGGACTATCTGGCCAAACGATACGGCGTTAAAAATGTTATGCCGGTATTGGTCGGTACAAAAATGAAAATCGGATTTGTTACAACGCATATTCCCTTTAAGGAAATTGCAGCCAATATTACGCCGGTCAACATACTCAGTAAGCTGAAGATGCTCGACAATACACTTAAAAAAGATTTTACCATACGGAAACCCCGTATTGCCGTATTGGGACTAAATCCCCATAGTGGAGAGAACTGTCTCTTCGGAGAAGAAGAAAAATCCATCATCATCCCGGCCATTGAAAAAGCAAGGGAAAACGGAATTATGGCTCTCGGCCCTTATTCCTCGGAAAACCTGTTCAAAGGTACGGATTACGAAAAATTCGATGCTATACTGGCTTTGTATCACGATCAGGGCATGGTTCCTTTCAAAACGATAGAAGGCAACGAAGGGGCAGTCCTTATTGCCGGGCTTCCGATCGTATATACCTCAACCGTATCGGGAACAGCTTACGACATCGTCGGCCAGAACCAGGCGGATGAAATCGCTTTGAACTCGGCATTATACCTCGGCATAGATGTATTCAACAACAGACAACAAAATGCGGAATTGACTGCTAACCCGCTACAACATTACGACGTCGCCGGAAATGCCAATGAAAGCGACCTGAATGTCGAACAAATCGCAGGTGTCAAAGATTTTCCGGAAGATTAACTTCCTCGAAAAACAATTATAAAAAAGGGTGGCAAATTTTACAGCCACCCTTTATTTATACCAGAATCAATCATTTATAACCCGTTTGATAACCTTAAGATTATGGGTATATCGTTTCAATTCCTCATTGAAAATTCCCTGATGATCGATTTTATCTACCCGTACCCGCCCGGAAGCATGAATGATCCGGTTTTGTTCCCACAATATGCCGACATGAGTAATAGCCCCAGCATCATCTCCGAAAAACGCAAGATCACCTGGTAAAGCTTCTTCTACAAAAGAAAAATTCTGCCCGCAATTAACCTGCTGGGAGGCATCCCGGGGCAAATCGATACCGGCAATACGATAGACAATCTGCGCCAAACCCGAACAATCAATTCCATACGGCGAACGCCCTCCCCACAAATACGGGGTATTATAATACATCAACGCATATTCGATAATCAATTCCCGCAAACTGTCTATCCCGACATCCTTCGGACGTGTAACCATCGTATACACATCTTCCCCGATCAGCAACTTACGGCTATCTGCTTCTAAAAACGGAAGAACGCTCCCGGAAACAATCAGTTTATTGCCGTAATCCCCCTCCTTCGTAATAATATTAAAAACTTCGGTTGTCAGAACAGGAACATCGGCCCGGTATTTTTCCGCATATTCATCACTCACCGGTTTACACATCTTCCGGTCGATCCACCCCTCATAACCGTCATGCAGCAATTTCACATACACCCATTTTTCGGCAACCTCCGATATTTCATATAATTCACCGAACAATATTTGCGAAACCATCTCGCTTCTTTCCGACTGTTCCCGACGCATGGGAACAATACTCAAATCTGCTATTCCGAAAGCCATCTTTATAGATTAGGAATTATAATAATACATCAAAATCAGTTGATCTATTCAAATATTGTAAAAACTTTTTTAGCAAATTGCAAAAATGATAAACAAGTCTATAGACTTAAGCCAGGCAACCCCCAACTTCGAACAAAGGTAATAAATTATTCAAAAATATCAGGGAATATAAGGATTTACCTGTTGTGTCCATTTCATCTTCTTATATTCGTTATTCATATAAGGATAAGCCTCCTGCGGTATATAAACAGTCAGACCACTATAAAAATCAATGGCAGAATAAGAACCGTTACCTGCCGAATAATAGCCGGGAGTATGAGCCTTATACACAATACATGCATTCAAAGCAGCCTCTATCTCTCCGACACGCTGAGGATATAACGTTTCCAGGTAATCTCCCAAATCGAAATACAGATTATTCCAGCCGTATCCGTAACGTTGTATATGACCGATATCAAGATGCTTTTCACCGTCGACACCGGCCAGCAACTCTTTGGCAAGATTCGCCAATGCTTCCATTTTCGACACATCAAGAACCGTAACTGTCGCAGAACGCCATGCACCGCTCAGTTTATCGTAATATTCGTAAAACTCACGGGCAACAGCCGTTAAATCCGGTTTTTCCTTCATCAGATGACCCATCATCGTTTTATATACGAAACCGGGCACCAATACTTCGGCCGGAGAAAATACCAGATAATCGGCACACTCTTTAAACTCGTAAGCAACTTCAACGCCTCCCATCAAACAGGCATCAAAAATAACAAAAGACATCTTTACGGGCAAAGCCGTTACAAAATCACGGACCTCCATTTCTTCTCCTTTATCGGATATAACCGAACGCGGACGGGCCAACGTATTGACAGGAAGCCAACCGGAAGCATGTGATAAAACGACCAAACCGTAAGACTGAGCCGGATATTCATCTACAATCTCGGACAATACCCGGCGAAAAATAACCGGATCGGCAGAATTACTTTCTTCATAGCGTTTCACTTCCCGGGCAACGGCTTTCCCGTTCTCCCACAATATTTCCGTTAAGTAGGGCTCTCCCTGCGGATTATCCGAATTACTACCCTTAGGTCGCGGGTCTGCATAAACCAATAAATGACCGGTGAAACTTTCTTTCCACCCCTCTGTCAACCCGGCAATCTTTTCATCATCCTCCCCGCTGAAATTATTATCTACACCCAAATATACAATCACAGTCCGATCTGCCATAGGAGGAGTATGTTTGTCGTCACTACATCCCCAAAGTCCCAGAAACAATAATAGTATACCTATAATCCGCATCATGCTATTCAAATTAAAATTCGATTATACGGATTATTTTTCAAAAAGTAAAACATCGGTAGCAAAATTATAGATTCTGATTGTAAATTGTAGATTGTAAATCCGATTCCAGCCTGACAAATAATAAATCTTTGATTTTCAATTGCAAATTAATTATTTTCAGACCCGATAAATATCCGCTTGATTTACCGTTCGAATAACATACATCGAAATTAACCGGGAATCAATACTTATATAAAATACCACCTGCTTGAAATTCATCCCTCAATGAAAAACCTATCTGTAAAATCCCTGATCAAAAATTTTCTGATCACTGAACGAATAAGGAAATGCCGACTGATGTATCCCGCGTTTTTTATTCGGCCTATGACTCATATCGAATTGCAAAGTCGTACCTTTTATCAAATCTCCGTAACTAAAATAGTTTTTGTCATATTCTCTCCCATCCACCCTCAAACTCCGGATATAACAATTCTCCGGAGTATTGTCCGGAGCCGATATTTCAATTTTATGACCGTTTTCCAATGTAATCGTTGCTTTCCGGACCAGCGGCGCTCCGATGACATATTGATCGCTACCGGGACATACCGGATAAAAACCCAAACTGGAAAACACATACCAGGCCGAAGTTTGTCCGTTATCCTCATCCCCGCAATATCCGTCGGGAGTCGGACGATACATCCTCTCCATCGTCTGCCGCACCCAATATTGAGCCTTCCAGGGTTCACCGCCATAATTATACAGATAGATCATATGCTGTACAGGCTGATTACCATGAGCATAATTTCCCATATTCATTACTTGCATCTCGCGGATTTCATGAATAACCCCGCCGTAATAACTATCGTCATAAACCGGTGGAACGGTAAATACGGAATCCAGCATATATACAAAAACATCACGCCCTCCCATTAAATCCTGTAACCCTTTCACATCGTGGAACACCGACCAGGTATAATGCCAACTGTTACCTTCTGTAAACGCATCCCCCCATTTCAATGGATTAAAAGGCTCCTGAAACCGTCCGTCCTTGTTTTTACCACGCATCAAATTATGAGAAGAATCAAACAAATTTTTATAATTCTGTGAACGTTTTTCATACAGACCGGTCTCTTCTGCCGACCGGCCAAGCTTCCGCCCCACCTGGGCAATACACCAATCATCATAGGCATACTCCAACGTACGGGCTGCACTTTCGTTAATTCCGGCATCATAAGGTACATAACCTAAATTGTTATAATACTCATAGCCATACCGCCCGGTCGATTTCACCTGCGGATGACAACTGTTAGCAGTAGACAACATCGCTTCATACAAAGGCAACTGAATATCCCTGGGAGTAATATCTTTGAGGATAGCGTCAGACACTACTGAAGCCGAATTATTTCCCACCATACAACCGCGATGTCCCGGCGACGCCCATTCCGGCAAAAAACCGCTTTCTTTATACGTATTGAGTAATCCTTCCTGTATCTTAGCATTCATCGAAGGATAAGCCAGATTCAGTAAAGGAAATAAACAACGGAAAGTATCCCAAAAACCCGTATCCGTAAACATATAACCCGGCAATACCTTTCCGTTATAAGGACTGTAATGAACAGGACGTCCGTTTTCGTCAAATTCGTAAAAGCTACGCGGAAATAAAACAGAACGATACAAACAGGAATAAAAAGTGCGCATCTCATCCAGGCTCATTTCAACATCAAACACACCTAAAATTTTATTCCATACTTTCTGTCCTTCTGCCTTTACCTCTTCAAACGTTTTATTCTCCAATTCTTTCAGGTTACGTTCGGCTTGTTCATAGCTGATAAAAGAAGAAGCCACACGAGCCCGGATTTTTTCTCCCCGCCGGGTTTTGAAGCCGATCAAAGCCCCCACGTGATCATCCTGCACTTCCCTGCCGTCACACACCTTTCCATCTTTCCAAATATGCCATGCATCCGGGGTATCTTCAAACTCAACGACGAAATAATTTTTGAAATTCGCCGGCACACCGCCACTATTACGGGTTGTATAACCCATAATCTTATTCTCTTCCGGAATCACTTTTATATACGACCCCTTATCGTAAGCATCGATCACGATATATCCCTCGTCCGTTTCCGGAAAAGTAAACCGGAAGTAAACTGCCCGCTCAGTCGGTGTCATCTCTGTCACAATATCGTGTTCAGCCAGGTATACGCTATAATAATAAGGTTTGACTACTTCCGCCTTATGTGAAAACCAACTCGCCCGCTCCTCCTCCGTAATTTTCATTCCCTTCACAGGCATAAGGGAAAACGTACCGTAATCATTGATCCACGGACTGGGCTGGTGGGTCTGCTTAAAACCGCGCAAACGATAATGATCGTATACATAAATCCATCCATCTCCCATCTTGCCGGTCTGGGGAACCCAGAAATTCATCCCCCAAGGACGGGCTATTGCCGGATAAGTATTGCCGGTAGACAACTGATATTCAGACAATGTCCCCATTAAAGGATTTACATAGTCCGAATAATCTTTCTCCTCTGCCCTTACCGGAGAATGATATCCCCAAACCAGAGCCAACAAAACCAATAATACAACCACCTTCTCTTTCATAAACTTTAATTTTAACGAATAAACATACATTATTCCTTCGTCATGGAATACGGCTTCTGTTCCTTCGTAAACAGCCGTTTCTTATTCGGAGTAGCCCCCATCTCAAAATACAATTCCCCGCCTTCACGGAGAGCCTCGTGAGTAAGATAGGCTTTTTTATACTCTTCTCCATTCCATTTTACAGACCTCACATAACGATTTTCAGCACTCACACGGGGAGCCTTAATCACCAGTTTTTTACCATTTTCAAGATGTACAGTCATCTCTTTAAAATAAGGAGCTCCCAATACATACTGATCCGAGCCCGGACAAACCGGATAAAAGCCCATGGCCGAAAAAATATACCAGGCCGACATCTGCCCGCAATCGTCATTCCCGCAAAGCCCGTCGATATTATTCCGGTACATCCGGTCCATTATTTCACGCAGACGATACTGTGTTTTCCAGGGTTGGGAAGTCCACATATACAGGTACGGAATATGCTGGCTGGGCTCATTACCGTGTACATAATTCCCCATTAACCCTTCCGCTGTAATATCCTCTGTATTTGCATAATATTTAGCCGGTAATTCCATTGTAAACAAAGAATCCAATCGTTCGATAAAACGTTTATCTCCTCCCATAAAAGCCTTCAATCCATTCACATCCTGAGGTATATAAAAAGAATAATTCCAGGAATTACCTTCAATAAAACCCTGTCCATGAGTATCCAAAACATCAAAATCCGCTTTCCAATTTCCGGCTCTGTCCCTCGGACGAATAAATCCCAGCTTCGGATCAATCAAATGTTTATATGCCTTTGCCCGCTTGAAATATTTGTTCGCTATCTCCTGCTCGCCCATCACCCGGGCCATATTATAAATGGCCCAATCGTCGTATCCGTATTCCAGTGTCACAGATGCCGAACTACTACTTCTTTCCTGCGGTACATATCCTGATTCCATATATTCAGCCAATCCTTCCAGATAAGGCACCGTAGAACTACTCACAACCGCCTCTAATCCCAGTTCCCTGTCCATTTCGATTCCTTTTACACAGGCATCCGCCACAACCGAAGCCCCGTGATATCCGATCATACACCAGTTTTCATTGGCCATATGAGACCAAATCGGTAGCAATCCGTGTACGCTCTGCCGGTAATGAGCCAAAAACGAAGCAACGATATCTTTGCTCAAAGAAGGATAAAACAAATTGAACAACGGATGCAAAGCCCGGTAGGTGTCCCACACGGAAAAAACGGTATAATTGGTAAAATCACCGGCTTTGTGTATTTCATGATCCACACCCCGGTACAAACTGTCACAATCCATATAAACCGAAGGATTGATTAATGTGTGATAAAGAGAAGAATAAAGATTACAGGTCCGGTCATAATCTCCTGTCACATCGACCACACTCAAAGCATTTTCCCACTTTTGTTCTGCCTGTCGACACAATTCATCAAAACTCCTTCCTGCAGTTTCAACCTGCAAATTGTTCAATGCACCACGACTACTCACCGGAGAAAGAGCCACCTTTATTTCCAGTGTCTCTCCGCCGGAAAAATCAAAATCGAAACAGGCAACGACATTCCGTCCGCCGATTTCCGGAAAATTCCGGTAAACATCAAACTTCCGCCACATACCATTGTAAAGCAAAGGCTTCATCTCCCGGTAACCGTAACTCTTTATCGGCTTGGAAAAAGTAATTGCAAAATAAGTATAATTCACCCGGGCCCAGCCACTCGTTATACGATAGCCCGTTAACAACGTATCATTCTCTATCCGCAAATTGGCCCACAACACCTTTCCATCGTAATTATAAATACCATGCTTCAAATCCAGTATGATATGTCCGTCACCCTCCGGAAAAGTATATTTATGTACCCCTACCCGTTCCGTCGTCGTCAATTCGGCCTTCACACCATAATCCTCCAACACAACGGAATAATACCCCGGACAAGCTTTTTCCGTTGCATGTGAGAAGCGGGAACGATAACCGCTATCCGGATTTTCCGCTGTCCCCGGATTATATTTTACCGGTCCGGTCACCGGCATTAGCAAAATATCACCCAGATCCGAATGCCCCGTCCCATTAAAATGAGTATGACTAAAACCGACAATCGAACTGTCCCGGTATTGATAACCGGCGCAATATTCATATACCCGGGGTTGATACTTTCCGTCAATATTATGCGGAACAGTGTCCGTATCCGGACTCAATTGCACTAAACCGTGAGGAACGCAGGCACCGGGAAAGGTATGCCCCATTCCGTTCGTTCCGATCAACGGATTCACATAATCGATTTTTCGTTGAGCATTAACAACACTTCCTCCTACGAAAATCAAAACCAATAACAATACGGATATCCTTTTCATACGAATACGATGCAGATCATTCATTTTTCCGGACACAGGATGTTATCCTCTCCCTCAAAATTAATACAGAGGAAAGACGTCCGATACAAAAATAATCAAACTTCAAAATATCCGTTAATTTTTATAAAAAATACTCCCTAAGTTTAACCAACTTTCAGCACACTTCACAAACACATCCTGCCATTTTTACTCCAAACCCAACTTTCAAACTGAAAGCTGAAATTTAAAATCAGAAACAACCTCTTCTAAACCCTTCTACAAATCAGCATTCACCCCAATCGTAAATCAAAAATCATAAATCGTAAATTACACAATAAGTCCGTCCCAATGTGTTATTTT
>NZ_DOED01000044.1:0-25051 GCF_003524185.1 Culturomica sp. | reverse complement strand
AAGTATTACGGTTTGAGTCCGTATGCTTATTGCAGGAATAATCCGCTTATCTATATTGACCCGGACGGTCAGCTTAGTACCCATTATGTAGATAAATATTATAATGTAATATTTCAATCTTCAGATAAGAGTGACGATGTTATAAAAGTTCCTGATGATCGGATTGCTGATTTTTTGGCGCTTTTACAAGCCTCAAGCTGGGATGTCAAATATATTCATTCTTCCGGTTTTAATGATTATTTAAAAGGAGAATATGGGTTGGCTGATTACCAATTTTCAGAAGCTCAACTCAATGCTTTGGATCAATTTTCAACGACTTGGTCGCGTAATAATGCAGCCCGTTATATGTTGAATCCGACAATGGTTAATGCTTTGCGGATGGGATGGAGCGAAGCTTTAAGCCAATGGACTAATCCGGAGTTGGTTGCTACAGGCTTAAGTGCCGGAATTTTGGGATTGCAGGGATTGGCGAGGCATGCTGCTAAGGGGGAAATACAGTATTCTGATGATTTGCTAAAGACAGCACGGAGCCTATATCCAAGCAAAGCAGGTAAAATAGAGATGCACCATATCACTCCGAAATATTTAGGCGGTGGGAAGGATGGTCCACTTGTTCCGTTAGACGCATCATATCACCAAGTAATCACAAATGAGTTTAGAGCATTGTGGCCTTATGGTAAAGGTGTTCCGAGTGCCACGGAATTACAAGATATAATGAAGCAGGTTTATTCTAAGTATCCATTGCCGCCAAGCTATTAAAATTAAAAATGGTAATGAAAGACATTAGAATTTACTGTAAACTACGATTATACTTATTTTCTTTTTAAAGCAGATGAAGGTCAGAATATAGGAACATCTAAAATTTAAGAATAGTAATGAAAGAAACATTAGAACTTAGAATAAACTACGATTATGCTCATTTTCTTTTTAAAGCAGATGAAGGTCAGAATATAGGAACATCTGTAAAAGTTGTTGAACTCTCAAAGGAAGACTCAAGATATAGGCAAGTGCCAATTATTGCAGAAGAAGTAAGGAAAAAATATAACGGGAAATTTTTCTTTGGTTGGAAAATCGGACGTAAATACAGTAGAAGGGAATTAGATACAGCTATATTACTGCATTTAAAAATAAAAACAATATTTGAGCCGACAGGTGAAGAATGCGGAACGCTGTATGATGAAACGGCAGCTTGTACTATATGCGGAGCTAACAGGAAACAGGTAAGTCCTTTAATTCTTGAGAAAGGAACGATGCCCAAAAAGGATATTGCTAAAACAATAGGGGGCGAAGTAGTTGTATCAGAAAAGTTTGTAAATGCAGTAAAGCGGAGAAATTTAAAAGGCTTACAGTTTGGTGCTGTCAACGTTGAAAAATATTACCAACTTACTGCAAATACGGATATTGAATTATCGCCCAATACGATTGTAGGTATTAATCCATTTGATTTATCAACGAGTAACGAAGGAGAAATTTACAAATGTCCAAAAGGTGATACAATCGGTTTAAATCTTTTGTCAGAACCTTACGTTTTAAATAGCCAATCAATCGGGAAATATGATTTCTATGCAAGTAGGCAAAAAGTTGGTGTTAGACGTGGATTGTTACGGCCAGAGCCGATTTATTTTTGTTCACCAGCTTTCAGGAAAATGGTTGAAGAAGAAAAGCTAAGTGGATTTGAATTTGAGATAACAAATATTGAATAATGAACAAAGCCACTAGGAATGAACTTACCCCCAAAAGTTTTGTGTCCAACTTTTGGGGGCCAGTTCACTTTTTGGACACCCTCTTCTTTTTCAGAGACGGGCGGCTTTGCCGCTAAAAAATCATTTTTAAGGCATTTTTTGCCTATTCACTGCTTATTTCTGTTAAATCTTGGTTGTTCTTGTCTTATTTTATCCCCCAAAATCGTCCTTTCCAGAAAAAGTGATCAACAATCCCTAATTTTATGCTAACGCTTCTTCGTAACAGTCGTTTTTATTTTGTTATAAATGAACGGTATATTAGTATATTAGAACCTTCTCCCGATTTAAATATCAATTTTCTGGGTCGTCCTAATGCGATGGGGAATGGATACTTAATAGGTATTCTTTGTAAAGGGAGATTGCGTGATAAGCAATAAGCTTGTTTTAATATATTTCCGGCAAAAATCTGCCGGAAATTTTTTTGTTTTTTATGATGTAAATTTTTTTGTCATTCTGATATATCCGGTGTTTTTTGGTCTCTTTTTTAGTTAAAAAAGGGCTGTTTTTGCAGTGATAAGGTTTTTGTAAAAAACAGGTCTTATAATCAGGTGTTTAGAAGTGCAGTGATAAGGTTTCTGTTTGCATGTCGGAGAATCTTTTTGGATTTTGTGCTTTAAATTTAGCACGAATAATCAAATGCAATCGTTATGAAATCTATTCGTGCAAAATCGGAGTTGAAGGCATTTTCTTTGCCTGAGTTATTAGTTGTGCTTGTTATCATCGGGATTCTTGTTTTGATCGCTTTGCCTAATCTGATGCCTCTTATATCAAAGGCTAAAAGTACGGAGGCTCAGCAGCAGTTGGTGTTTTTGCACACCTTGGAAAAAACTCATTTTTATATGCATTCCCGGTATTCGGCTTCTTTGGAGGAGTTGGGTTTTGAGCAGCAGAAGCTGGTGACGGACGGAGGAAGTGCCAATTATCGGATTGAAGTTACCGAAGCCAGTGAGAAAGGATTTAAAGCGAAGGCTACCGCTGTGGTCGATTTCGACGGAGACGGGACATACAATGTCTGGGAAATCGACCAGGATAAAAACCTGAAGGAAGTAACGAAAGATTAAGGCCTGAAATAAAGCAATATGTGGGATTTGTTATTGATACTGCCTTTGGGAAGTATGATGTGTTCGGATTTCCGGATGCGTAGAATTACATTGGCGGATTTGTTACTGTTCGGAATATTACAGTGGGGAATGTCTTATTACGAATGGGGGTGCTGTGCATTCTTTGTGAGAATATTCGTAAATCTGTCGTTGCTTTGCTTTATAGGAATAATTGTAGCCGGGTATTATTACCTGCGTTACGGCAAAAAATCGTTACGTAAACAAATCGGAGTGGGGGATTTGTGGTTTTGTTTGTTGTTGCTGCCTGCTTTTTCCTGTTGGGAGTTGACTTTTTTTCTGACTTTTTCCGGTTTGATTATGTTGTCGGTGTGGTGGGTGTATGTCCGGATAAAAAGGAGGGAAGTGACAATACCTCTGGTGGGCGGTTTGGGATGTATGTATATGTTGTTAATCTTAATGCGTGTTTTGGGTTATGGATGAGAAGCATATTCCGGCCGGTATAACGGGTTTTTTTACAGCAGAGGAAGCCCGTGCCTATCATTTGATTCCTGTGGAGAGGAATGCCGGAGAGTTGAAATGTTATGGTAAAAAAGGGTGTTGTTATGACAGTGTACGGGAGGAAATTGCCGTAGTCCGGGGGGTGAAGCTACAGGTGGAAGTTTTACCGGAAGACGGATTCGAGCGGCTTATGCGGCAGTGTTATCGGCATGGGGGAGCGATCGCGGATATGTCAGATGATGATGTAGGAAGTTCGGATTTTTTGAGTCGGTTGATATTGGAGGCTTATCATTGTTATGCCAGCGATTTGCATTTTGAAGCTTATGAGGAGCGTTGCCGGGTACGTTTCCGGATAGACGGGCGTTTATTGGAACGATATGCAATCGGAAAGGAGAATTATGCGGCTTTGGTCAATCAGATAAAGATTTTGGCTAATCTGGATATTTCTGAAAAGCGTTTGCCGCAGGATGGACGGATTTTTTTCAATAGGGAGGCCTGTCGTTTTGATGTCAGGGTGTCTTGTCTGCCGGCCATATACGGTGAAAAGATCGTTCTTCGCTTACTGACGCGTCATACGGAATTGCTCGATCTGGATAATTTGGGTTTTGATGACAGGCAATTGGCGGATTACCGGGAAGCTGTCTCCAATCCGCATGGGTTGATCCTGATCAGCGGTCCGACCGGTTCGGGTAAAAGCACTACATTGTATGCCACTTTACGTTTGCTGAACCGTGAAGACAATAATATTCTGACGATAGAGGATCCCGTGGAGTATACACTGGAGGGGGTCAATCAGGTGCAGTTGAAGGAGGAGATCGGACTTACCTTCGGTAGTGCTTTGCGTACTTTTTTACGGCAAGATCCGGATATTATCATGTTGGGAGAAATCCGGGATACGGAAACGGCCCGTATGGCCGTAAGAAGTTCTTTGACGGGGCATTTGATTTTTTCGACGATACATACGAACAGTGCCTGGGGATGTGTGGCCCGCCTTACGGATATGGGACTTCATTCTTTTCTGATTGCCGATACGTTGCTTTTGTGTATGGCTCAGCGCTTGGTGCGTTTGCTTTGTCCTCATTGCAAGTGCGGGATGAATGCAGAGGAGGGAGGATTGGCGCATTTGGCCGGTATTCCCCGCCGTCTTTTCCGGGCTGTAGGATGTGAGGCTTGTTATTATACCGGTTATTCCGGGCGGAAGGCCGTTTATGAGGTGCTGCCTGTCGATTCGCGTTTGGCTTTGGCCATTCGTAATCAGGAAACGGAAATAGCGGCTTTGTTAAAGGAAAGAGGGATAAAAACATTGAGAGAGTCTGCCTTGCAACTGTTAGAGGACGGTCTGACTTCTCTGGAAGAGGTATTGCCCTTGTTGAACGAATAAACGGTAGGTTATGATTTTAAGGTGTTTGTTTTCAGTGATTATATTGGTCGTATCGGGAAGTGTGTATGCCCAGGAGAGTGCCGACTCTTTGGCGGTAGTACAGACAGATGTTTTACGAAGGACTTTGGATAGTTTGGGAAGCAGGGATCCCGCTTATTTGCAGGAAACGGATCTTTCGGTGGGAAATATTCCGCTTTCCGAGTTATTACGTAGTATTGCGACAGTCAATCAGGTGAATTTATGTGTAAAGGTGGCAACCGATCCTTTGGTCGCCTGTAATTTCAGTCGGGCACGTATTACAGACCTGTTGTATTTTCTTTGCCGGGAGTACGGTTTGGAGGCCGAAATCAGCGGTAATATTGTGACTCTCCGTTCAGCTGCCGTTTTACCGCAATCCGAACCGGAACCAACGGTGCGTTACGATTCGTTACAGGTTTCTCTCTCTTTCGATTTTCAGGAAGTTTTGCTTCCGGAGGTGGCTCGTTGCATCACCCGGCTGACGGGACAAAATGTAATTGTACCTCAGAATTTGTATGCTTCCCGCGTATCGTCTTATCTGCAACAATTAAAAGTGCCTGATGCAATCCGTGCTTTGGCTGCAGCTAACGGTTTGGTGGTTACGGAAGAAAAGAGAGGCGTATGGATTTTTGATTCCTCCGGAGAAAGAGAATCTGAAGGGCAGGAACGGAATAAGCATTTTGTCCGGAGAGAGGTATATGCAACAGACCGGTTATCGGCCGATAGTCTGGGCTGTCTTACCGCACATATAACAAATGGAAATTTGAGCGATATATTGTCAGAAGCCTGTGAGTTGCTAAAACTGAATTATTTTTTTGCCACCCCTTTGAAGGGCCAGACTTCGGTGTATTTACAGCATATAGAGTATGAGACTTTTTTCGACGTTGTACTGGCGGGAAGCGGGATCAGTTGCGGGAAGTATGACGGGGTGTATGTATTCGGAACAACAGGGAAGGAGAATGCTTTGGTGACAACGCGTGTCGTTCCGTTGCGTTATCGTACGGCGGAGCATTTACCCGAGCTGATACCGGATGCATTGAAAAAAGAGGTGCAGGTGCAGCTTTTCCCCGATCTCAACAGTTTGATCGTAAGCGGAGACAGCCGGCATGTGACGGCCGTGTGTCGTTTTCTGGAGAGCATAGACCGGAGAGTACCTTTGATAACGATTGACGTTATGATTGTCGAGGTGACGAAAAGTACGATCCGGGAAGCCGGAATTGAGGCCGGCCTGGGGGAGAAGCCGGCGGTAACGAAGGGCTCTTTTTCTCCCGGTATCAATATGACTTTGGGAGCTGTATCGGTAAATAAGCTGATCAATAGTTTCAACGGTTTCGGATCGGTGAATCTGGGAAGGGTTACTCCTGATTTTTACATGAATCTTAAATTTCTGGAAGAGGCCGGAGATATTGAGTTGCGTTCGACACCGAAACTTTCGACGCTGAACGGACACGAGGCGACGCTGAAAAGCGGGGAAACCCGGTATTACAAAGAAGTGTCGAGTAATATTATCGGGTCACAGACTCCCATACAATCGGATTCCTATACCTGGAAAAGTATAGATGCTAATTTGTGTGTACGGATTGTACCTTATGTGGGAGAGGACGGACATATCACTTTGCAGGTAGAAATCGAACAGAGCGAATTTACGGGAAAAGAGGAAAAAGATGCTCCCCCTTCGACGGCTACCCGTAGTTTTAAGTCTCAGATCAGGGTGAAAGACGGTGAAATGGTGTTGCTGGGCGGGATTGAACGCAACAGCCGGGACCGCAGTAGCCGGGGATTGCCTTATATTGCCCGTATTCCTTTGTTGAAGTGGTTGTTCGGATCGACCAGAAATAATAAGGTGAACCAAAAACTCAATATTTTTATTAAACCGACAGTATTATAAATAATTCAACAATGGTATTACCTGAAACTATCACCGGATACGCTCAATTTCTAAAGGTGGTTATTCTGCCGGACGGAAGTTTTCAAACGGTTCTGTATGTACTGCGTAAAGGAAAATGTGTGTGTTTACCGGAAAAAGTCGCAGGAAGGCAGGCTTTAACATTCGTATTGCTGGAGGGGGAAGGGGTATTGCGGAGGGTTTACCGGGAAGGTGATGAAAGTATACGCAGAATTACCGGGAATCCGGATTTGTTATACGATTCGGAACAGAGGGAAGATGGAACGGTGTTACGGTTTATGCGGCGGGATAAGGCTGACGAGGTCGTAACCGGATTGAAACAGAGAGGTATACAGGTGTACGGAGTGTATTTGTCCAGGGGAGAAGAAAAAAGTCTGTCTTCGCCGGAAGAAGATGAAGTTGTCCGGTGGTTGCGGATCCGAAAGGAAGAAATGAGATTTCGGGTTTTGTTCCGGCCTGACCGGAAAGGAAAGGTGTTGGGAGAATGTGTTTTCCGGCGCTTGAGGTTACCGTTGTTGTGTTTTTGGCTGATCGTACTGATCGGTAATTTTTTCGGAACCGTTGCATTGGAAGAAAGAGTGCGGGAACAGGAGGCGATCGTGGCGGTACGTATGCGGGAACGGGAAGGAAGAAGCCGGGAGGATGAAGGAATTCGCAATTTGTCGGAGAAAGTCCGTAGGTGGTCGGTCGGGCATTGTGCTTTACTGTTGGACCGGATTGCCCGGCATGTTCCGGGGGAGATGCAATTGTCTTTATTGAGTGTAGCTCCTTTTGAGGGAAAGCTCCGATCGGGGCGGGATCCGGAAATCGTATCGGGAGTGGTGTTGATTGGCGGGGAGACTTCGGATCCCGGAACGGTTACCCGTTTTTGCCGTTTGCTGGAAAAGGAAACTTTTTGCCGGGAAATAGAATTAAAAACGATACACAGGTTGTCGGGACGGGAGGCATATCGTTTTGAAATCAAGGTTTCTTTAATTCCGGGATTAAAATAGAAGTTATGAAAGAATATACGGGGCTTGTGAAATTATCGGTACTGGTCGTTGTGTTGCCTTTATTTGTCTGGTCATTCGCTTTGAAGAGAAGCGTAGGCCTTTGGAAGCGGTATACAGCTGAAAAAGTGAAGTCGGAACAATTGTCGGAACAGAAATTGCCTTTACCGAATGAAATGAAGCAGGAGGAGATCGGCGGTTCCTTATTGGTGGACGGTAAGTTACTGGACGGGCTGACGGAAATCATCCGCCGCGAAAATGTCGGGGTCGTCAGTTATTTGCCCGTAGTGCTTCATAAGGAAGGGAAGTATTGTTTGTATGCGGGCGAATTGGTTTTGGCCGGAAGGTATGGCGGATTACTTCGTTTCATGGATGTATTGGAGACGGAAATGCCTTCGGTAAAGATCGTTTCTGCCGGATTCCGGTTGTTTAAGGAAAGATACAATGACAAGCCGGAATTGCATTTGGCATTGATTGTTGTGGAGTTGGCGGGGGAAAAATAAATTTCAGCGTTGGGGATTGTCGCTTGAATAAAGGTTGTTGTTAAATAAAATGTGTCATTCGTTATAGGGTTTATTTAAAAACAGGTTATGAAAATTAAAGTGTTGTTTTTGTCGTATTGTTTGTTATTCCTGTCTTGTGAAGATGTCTTCGAAAAAGATATCAGCCGGAAAAAGGTGGAGGTGATGGCTCCCGGAGCGGGATGGGTCTTAAACGAAGCGGAGCAGGTATTTGTCTGGAAGTTGATGGAGGGGGCTTCTGCCTACCGTCTGGTGGTGGTGTCTCCGTCCTTTGCCCGTATCGGCCGTTATGTTGCAGATACACTGGTAACCGGCAATCATTGGAAAACGGTTTTGCCGGAAGGACCTTATGAGTGGTCGGTGAGGGGATGTAATTCGGCTTATGAGTCACAGGATACTGTTTTGGCTTTTTCGGTAGATCGGGAATGAATCAGATCGGGAATAAAAGGGAGTAACTATGAAAAATAGAAAGGTAGTAGGTGTGCTTTTGCTTGTTGTTGCCGTTGTATGGAGTATCGTTATTTGGCGGATTGCCGGCGCTTTGGGAGATCAGAAAGATATGGACGCCGTTAACGGTTACCGGCCGTCACCTGCTGTTACGGTATTTGACAGTATACGGGTAGATTATCCCGATCCTTTCCTGAAGTCAGAATTACAGGTAAACTCCGGAAAGCAATCGGCTATACGTCCCTCAGCTTTCTTTGTTCCCGATATGCCCTTGCATACGGCTGATCCGCCGTCTTTTCTTTTCCGGGGCAGATTGAGGCGGGGAAAACGGGCGTATGTGTTGTTGGAGTCGGACGGTCGTCGTGAGATTGTGGGGGTGGGAGACGTAATTGACGGCTTCCGGATTGTAAAATCAGCCGGAGATTCTGCCGTATTTGTAAAGGGGAATCAGAGGTACGTATTGAAAAAATAAGGATATGAAGACGTTTAAAGCTTCGGTTCTGGCGACGGTTGTTGTGGTGTCTGTATTGATGCTGTTGTTTGTCTGCGGAATTTTTTCGTTGAAGATGTATTATGGTCGTCCTGTCCGGGAATGGGTGGCGGAACAACAGGAGAGAATGTGGCTGGATTCCGGTTTTTTGTTGTATTGCCGGGATACGTCGGTTGTACTGACGGATACTTCCGGTTATGTGCTTTTCCCTCCGGACGAACGTTCCCGTATCCGGGTTGAAGTTTTACCCTGGGGATTGTATGAGGTCGTGACAGTTTCACTTGCTTCGGGGAGAGCTTCGGTACGTTGGGTAGGTAAAAAACGATTGTATAACCGTAATGTACAATTGTATGTGAGTGATAAAGGGGCTGTTTTTTGTCTGGCCGGCCGTACGGTAATCCGGGGAAAGGTAGCCGTACCGAAAGCCGGAATCAATTATACGTCAGTCAATTCCGAATTTTTCACCGGGGAGATACTGGCAGATTCTGCCGTTTGCCGGAGTGGGACGGGTTTGCCGGAAATTTTGGAAGGACTACGAAAACAAGCCGGTGAGTATGGTCGTCTGCGGGAACCGCTTTCCATTCCCTGCGACGGTTTTGCCGGTTTGAAGCGTAGTTTCCGGGAGGAAACTTTGACGGTTGTTTGTGAAGAACGGGTTAGCGGAAACTATGCCGGACGATTGGTGTTGTACAGCCGTTTTCCTTTGTATATCGGTCCGGAGTGCCGTTTAAGCCGTGTTTTGGTAGCAGCGCCTTCTGTAATGGTGGGTAAAGGTTTTCGGGGATCATTGCAGATTTTTGCCCGGGATACGGTAGTGTTGGATGAGCAGGTGGAGTTGGAGTATCCTTCGGGGGTGTTTTTAAGTGCGGAAAATCCGGCAAGAAGGGTTGAAATCCGGGATAGTGCTGTCCTGAACGGTTATGTCGTGGTCGACGGGGATGGAGCGGAAAACCGGCCTCCCGTGCTGCATTACCGTCAGGTTCCGACGGCGAAGGTGAGGGGACTGGTGTATGTGGACGGTATTGCCCAGGTGCAGGGAGAAGTAGCGGGGGCTCTTTTTCTTCGGGAGAGTTATTATTTTTCTCCGGCGGGCTATTATGCAGATATCCTGTATGGAGTGGACTTGTCAGAAAGTAAGGACATGATCTGGCCTTTCTGGTTGGCCGGAGATACGGAAAAGGAGGTGATCGGATGGCTGGAATAAATAAACGGCTCGGGGCTTCGACTTTGGTTGAAGTGATTGTTGCGGCTTTGATCCTGATGATTGTCTTTGCCGTGACGATGGAAACTTTGGTACGGTTTTCGGTGCAGGATAGCGAACCGATAGAGTTGACGGATGCCGTCACAGCCGTGCGTACCTATTACCGTTTATCCGGAAAGGAGGAGGAGAATGAAACCCTGGAATACAAGTGGGGGAAAATAAGAGTAGATGTCAAGCCTTATCGTCCGGGTTTCCGGCAGGTAACTCTGACGGTTATTCCAGGACACGGGCAGTATAAGCCGGTATTTGTTTATTTAAAATAGATGGACATGAGGTTCCGAATAGGTGTAAGCCGATGGGGCAACTGTTTTAGAAGGTGTTTTTACTGTATGAATCCGATAGGTTTAAAGAAGGTGCAGGTAAAAATGCGATGTGTTCGGAAATATACCTATCGGGCTATGACTTTGCCTGAATTGCTGGTGGTCATGATAGTCGGAGGAATTGTGTTTCTCATGGTATTTGAGGCCTGGAATATGGCAGGGCGTTACGGAAGACAACAGACAGAGAGGAGTTTGTCGGAAAGTACGTTTTTTACGGCCGTTTCCCGTCTGGAAACTTTGTGTATGTCGGCAGATTCACTTACTGTCAGGGGGGACGGACTGGTCGTTCATCGTGCTGCCGGAAATGAGGTGTATCTGTACCGGGAGGGAGATTGTCTGGTTGTGTTATTCGGGGAAGGGGACGATTGTATACCCGTTTTGCGGGACACGTTGTTCCGAAATGTAGATGACGTCAGATGGACATCTGAAAGCGATGTTCCGAAACGGATAGACAGCTTGTATGTACTTCTGCAATTGGGCAAACATCGGAAAGAATTCGGATTCGGTTGTACTGATCGCGGTCCGGAACGGTGGGGAAAAGTTTTTCAGACAGAAGAGAACAGGTAAAAGATCAATAAAGGTATTTATTTAAATCAGGTGTAATGGCAGTTTTGGTTTTTAAAGATTCGAGAAAAGAGACTTTGTTTTCGGAATTGAGTTCTTTACTGGCTTCGGGACTTGATTTCAGCCGCTCGTTCTCACTGTTGACGGAAGGCGAAGAAAAGGGGCGGATAAAAGAAATGTTAAAGTCGATACATTGTTCTGTGGTGAAAGGAAATGCCTTGTGGCAGGCGTTGGAAGAAAACGGAGGTTTTTCTCCTTTGGACCGGGGAGTTGTACGTATCGGAGAAGAAACGGGACGGTTGAGTGAAGCTTTGGTGTTTCTGGCTGAATATTACCGTAAACGGATTGCCCGTCGCCGGATGATTTCGAGTGCCGTCAGTTATCCTTTGGTGGTATTGGGAACGGCGGTTATCGTATTGGTGTTTATGATTTTAGTGGTGGTGCCTATGTTCGAGCAGGTATATACCCGTATGGGGGGAGAATTGCCGGCCATGACCCGCGGTATGATCGCTCTTTCCCGTTCGTTTCCGTATTGGCTGGGAGGAGTGACGGCAGTCGCCGGAGGCGGGGCGTTGTTTTTTCGTTATTTCGGAAAACGCCCGGAGGTGCAATCGGCTGTAGCTGCTTTTCTGCTTCGTCTTCCTTTGGTCGGCGGACTTATCCGGCAGAATTGTGAAGCCCGGTTTTGTAGTTTACTTTGGTTGCTGAATAGTTCAGGGGTACCGCTTTTACGGAGTATCGGCTTGCTGGAGGGAATTATTTCTTTTTACCCTTACCGTAAATCTTTTACCTCCATTGCTCAGGAACTGGGACGGGGAACCCTTTTTTCCACTGCCCTTTCGCTTTTTCCCCGTTTGTACGACCGTAAATTGGTCATGTTGTTGCGTGTGGGAGAAGAAACCAACCGTTTGGGGGATATGTTGTCGAGACAGGGAGAGGAACTCAGCCAGCGCCTCGAGCACGGATTGAAGCAGGCGGGTAATCTGCTTGAACCGATTTTGGTACTGGGTGTCGGTGCTTTAGTGGCTGCCGTTCTGATTGCAATGTACCTGCCGATGTTCCGGTTGGGAACAACGATATATTGATTTTTATCTCAATAATACCTGTTGTATTTTTCCGGTTATCCGGTCTAAATCATCGGAAATATATATAATATTTAGAAATATTTTACTTTTCGGAAAGGGAAACCGTTTTGTCATTACAATAAATATTATAAATGTCTATTGTATTTTATATCAGAATATAAACTTTACTTATTTTAATCTGTAATATAATGATTAATCCGACGGATTGCATTTCTATATTTTACAATATACTATTTTTCAATTATGCAATTAATTCATATATAGGTTTGATGTAAAAAAATGTTAATAATTTAGTGCGTAACTTTAATTTACAAATTTTAAATTTTACGTACTTATGGAAAAAACATTTTTTATCGATCAGATTCAAGGGCTAAAAGAGAGTGTTTACAGAATTTTTAGCAGAAGGAGAAGGCAGAAAAGAATTGTAGCGGATAAAGGGGATGAGGATTTTAAATTTATCTCGGGGATTATATTGTCGTATGTACGACATCTGACATTGTTGTTCGGACAATATAAGAATCGTTATGAAATTATTTATCACCGTATTTATGAAATTATAGAAAAGGAAATTATAGACGGGGAGGGCAAGACGGTGTTGTGTAAAATTATAAATCAATGTTTTGACGGAATTGCCGATAAGTTACGGGCGTCCCATCCTGAGCTTCGGGATACGGATGTCGAGTTTTTGTGTTTTCTGGCAGTGGGTTTTACGGCATTGGAATTGATGTTGATGTACCGTTTGGAAAGTGTGGAAGCGGTATATGTAAAGTGTTCGCGTTTAAAAAAAAAATACATTTGGATTGTCCGTTAAATATTTATTTACAGGAATATGTACCGTATAAAATAAATTGGGAGCCCGGGCGTTTGTTTCAGGAGGTGTTTGTGGTATCGGAGGATATTTAATATTTTCAGGATTTTATTTTCCGTTTTTACTTTTTAGCTTAACTTTGTAGCTTGTGGAAATGAACAGGTATTTGATAGCGGCATTGTATGTCATGGCCGGATGTGTCGTGACAGTTCCTTTAAAGGTGCAGGGAAACCCGGAGCCTTTAAGGGGGGAAAGGTGCAGGCTGATTGTTACGACTACGGTTAAAACGGTGTCGGAATATGTCGGGGATCAGGAAGCGGAGCAGCTTGTTTTTGACCTGGCTCCGGAATATTTCTGGTCGCCGGACATTGCGGTTCATAAGACGATTTTTTTGTCTGATTACGGGAAAGCGGAGCAAATCGAGACTCCGGCATATACTTCCCATAAAATCCGGGCTCCGGGGCTGTAATCCTGATACAGTTTTCGATTTATGACCCAGGATTCGGATATGAATCCCGGTTTGAAGGCAGGTCGTGCATTTTAATGAATGACGATTTCCGGTAAGGATCGAAAGTTTTATTTTTATAAGTTATATTTTTAACAGAGTTGCCAGGCAACAAAATATTAATTACAATTTAAAATTTACAATTCAATGGGTTTAAATGATATATTGAAGAAATTACTCGGTAATAAGTCGGATCGGGATATGAAGGAGTTGGTGCCGATTGTGGGCAAGGTAAATGCCGAATGGGAAAAGATAAAAGGACTCAGTAATGACGAGTTGCGTGCTGCTGCCGATGATTTGAAAGCCAAAATCCGGGCGCATATACAGGAAGAGCAGGACGAGATAACAGAGTTGAAGAGAAAGGTGGATGAAGAACGGCCGACAATCGAAGAACGGGAGGAAATATACGACCGTATCGACAAGCTGGAAGAGGAGATTGATAAGAAGGTGGAGGAGATTCTGACGGAATTGTTACCTGCGGCTTTTGCGATTATGAAGGATACAGCCCGTCGTTTTAAGGAAAACGAGGAAATTGAGGTAACAGCTACCCCATTTGACCGGAATTTATCTGTGAATCATGATTTTGTGGAGATTGAAGGAGATAAGGCGATTTGGTTTAATTCGTGGATTGCCGGAGGAAATGAGGTGACGTGGGATATGGTGCATTACGATGTACAGTTGATCGGCGGGGCTGTGCTTCATCAGGGCAAAATTGCGGAAATGGCCACGGGTGAAGGTAAAACGTTGGTTGCTACTTTACCGGTATTTCTGAATGCTTTGACGGGGCGCGGAGTGCATATGGTGACGGTGAATGATTATCTGGCAAAGCGTGACTCGGAGTGGATGGGACCTTTGTATATGTTCCACGGTTTGTCTGTGGATTGTATTGATAAGCATCAGCCTAATTCTCCGGAACGCCGTAAGGCTTATATGGCGGATATTACTTTCGGTACGAATAACGAATTCGGTTTCGATTATCTGCGCGATAACATGGCGGTTCATCCCGAGGATCTGGTACAGCGTAAACACAATTATGCGATTGTGGATGAGGTTGACTCGGTGTTGATCGACGATGCCCGTACGCCTTTGATTATTTCCGGTCCGGTACCGAAAGGGGACGATCAGATGTTCGACGAATATAAGCCGCGTGTTGACCGTTTGGTAAGGATGCAGCGTGAGCTGGTGATGAAGATATTCAATGAAGCGAAGGAGTTGCTGAATAGTGACGATTCGAAGAAGCGGAAAGAAGGGGGAGTTCTGTTGCTTAGAGCACATAAAGGTTTACCGAAATATAAACCTTTGATTAAGTTTTTGAGTGAGCAAGGGAATAAGGCAATATTGATCAAGACGGAAAACGAATATATGCAGGAAAATAACCGGAGGATGCCGGAAATTACAGATCCGCTGTATTTTGTGATTGATGAGAAGCAGAACACGATCGATTTGACGGATAAGGGACACGATGCGATTACTGCTGCCGGCGAGGATCCGAAGTTCTTTATTCTTCCGAATATCGGTGAAGAAATCGCCGAAATCGAAAAGACGGTGAAGGATGAAAACGAGAAGTTACAGCGTAAAGACGAAATGATTCAGAATTACGCCGTGAAATCGGAGCGTGTGCATACTGTAAGTCAGTTGCTGAAAGCTTACACTTTGTTCGAGAAGGATGTAGAATATGTGGTGATCGATAATAAGGTGAAGATTGTGGATGAGCAGACCGGTCGTATCATGGAGGGGCGCCGTTATTCGGATGGTCTGCACCAGGCGATTGAAGCTAAAGAAGATGTGAAGGTTGAAGCGGCTACACAGACTTTTGCTACGATTACGTTGCAGAATTATTTCCGTATGTATCATAAACTGGCCGGTATGACCGGTACGGCAGAAACGGAAGCCGGTGAGTTGTGGGATATTTACAAGCTGGATGTCGTTGTGATCCCGACGAACAAACCGATCATCCGGAAGGATGCCAACGATTTGGTATATAAGACGAAGCGGGAGAAATACAATGCGGTGATCGATGAAATCGTCCGTCTGGTAGAAGCCGGTCGTCCGGTATTGGTAGGTACGACTTCGGTAGAAGTGTCGGAGTTATTGAGCCGTATGCTGAAATTGCGGAATATTTCTCACAATGTGCTGAATGCGAAGTTGCACCACAAAGAGGCTGATATTGTAGCACAGGCCGGACAGAAAGGTACTGTAACTATTGCTACCAATATGGCCGGTCGTGGTACCGATATCAAGTTGACTCCGGAGGTACGGGAAGCGGGAGGTTTGGCTATTATCGGTACGGAGCGGCATGATTCCCGTCGTGTGGACCGTCAGTTGCGGGGCCGTGCCGGACGTCAGGGAGATCCGGGATCTTCCCAGTTTTTTGTTTCTCTGGAAGACGATCTGATGCGTTTGTTCAGTTCCGAAAGAATTATCCGGGTAATGGACCGCTTGGGTCATCAGGAGGGAGATGTTATTCAGCATTCGATGATCACCCGTTCTATCGAACGGGCACAGAAAAAAGTGGAAGAGAATAATTTCGGTATCCGGAAGCGTTTGCTGGAATATGACGATGTGATGAATTCCCAGCGTACGATTATTTATAAACAGCGCCGGAATGCCTTGTTGGGAGAGCGTATCGGGGTTGCTGTTGCCAATAATACCTACGATGTATGTGAAACTATTGTGAATGAATATCAGCCGGCGAATGATCTGGAAGGTTTACGGATGGAAGTTTTGCGTATACTCTCGATCGATTTTGAAGTTACGCCGGAGGAATTCCAAACTATGAAGGCCGAGGATTTGACGGAGAAATTGTACGATAAGGTGCGGGAAGTATATACGCGTAAGGGGGAACATATTGCAGAGCAGGCCTATCCGGTGATCAAGAATGTATTCGAGACCCGGGGAGAGATGTTTAAGAATATCGTCGTTCCGTTTACAGACGGACAACGGATGTATAATGTGGTGACGAATTTGGAAAAGGCTTACCGGAGTCAGGGAGAGGATCTGATGCGCTCTTATGAGAAGTCAATCATATTGGCACAGATTGACGATGCCTGGAAGGAGCAGTTGCGTGAAATGGACGAATTAAAGCAGTCGGTACAGAATGCAGCTTATGAACAGAAGGATCCGCTGTTGATTTATAAGTTCGAATCCTATAATTTGTTTAAAACCATGGTTGAAAAGATCAACCGGGGTATCGTATCTACTTTGATGAAAGGACAGATTCCGATGCAGGAACCGGAAGAAGTCAGGGAAGCCAGGGAACGCCGTACGGACATGAGCCGTATGAAAGAAGGGCGTGCAGAAGCTGCGGTTCCACAGAATCAACAACCGCCGAAACATGAGCCGGTGCGTGTCGGTCCGAAGGTGGGACGTAATGATCCCTGCCCTTGTGGAAGCGGCTTGAAGTATAAGAATTGTCACGGAAAGACAGAATAATTAATTTTAGATTTGTGATTTGCGGTTTTTGTCCGGAAGGAGAGGAACCGTAAATCATAAGCTATAAATCCTGAATCAATGTTATTGTATATCAATTGGAATGTAGACCCGGAATTGTTCAATCTGGGGGCGATCTCGATCCGGTATTACGGTTTGTTATTTGCTTTGGCCTTTATTTTCGGATATAAGGTGGAGGAAAAGATGTTTAAGTCGGAGGGGTTGAGCCAGGCCTGGTTGGATAAATTGTGGATATATGTGGCTATTGCGACGGTGATCGGTGCCCGTTTGGGGCATTGTTTCTTCTACGATTGGGCTTATTATAGTCAGCATCCTCTGGAAATTGTATTACCGTTTCAGTTCAATCCTTTCAAATTTACCGGGTTTCAGGGACTGGCCAGTCATGGTGCAGCGGTTGGTATTATTGCAGGATTGTGGTATTATTCGCGGAAGGTGAGTAAAAAATCGATTTTTTGGATATTGGACCGGGCTGTCATTCCGATTGCTTTGGCCGGTTTTTTTATCCGGATGGGGAATCTGATGAATTCGGAGATTATCGGAAAAGCGACCAATGTGCCCTGGGCTTTTCAGTTTGTCAACGCCAGCGGGATTGCTGATCCGTCGACGCCGCGACATCCGGCTCAATTGTACGAAGCGGTTTGTTATCTGCTCAGTTTCGGAATTCTGATGTATTTTTATTGGAGAACACGGGCTAAGGAGCATTTGGGCTTTTTGTTCGGATTGTTTTTGATACTGATTTTTTCAGCCCGTTTTTTTATTGAATTTATAAAGGAACCGCAGGAGCCGTGGGAAGCTGATATGGCTCTTAATATGGGACAATGGCTCAGTATTCCGTTTGTAATTGTCGGCTTGTTTATGATATGGTACAGTAAAAGTCATAGGGTGACGGAGTCACAGAGTCACAAAGTCAAAAAGAGAAAATAGTTATTATGTACGAGAAGAAGTTTATGGAAGAGGCCATTCGGTTGGCTGTAGAGAATGTGAAAAAAGGGGCAGGAGGTCCTTTCGGAGCGGTGGTTGTGAAAGACGGAAAGGTGGTTGCTGCTTCTGCTAATACGGTTACTCCGGATAATGATCCGACGGCACATGCCGAGGTAAATGCGATCCGGCAGGCTTGCCGCCGACTCGGTAGTTTTCAGTTGGCGGGTTGCGAAATTTATTGCAGTTGTGAGCCTTGTCCGATGTGTTTGGGAGCTATTTACTGGGCTCGTCCGGACAAGGTGTATTATGCCTGTACGAAGACGGATGCTGCAGAGGCTGGATTCGATGATTCGTTTATATACCGGGAAATTGAGATGCCGGAGGCAGAGCGGAGTATTCCTTTTTGTAATCAGCGGGAAAAAGAGGCCGGAGAAGAGTTCCGGTTGTGGCGAACGAAAGAAGATAAGACGATATATTGAGAAAACAGAGGTTTTACCTCTGTTTTTTTTATCATTTATTAAATGAAATTATTTGATAATAATTAAAAAAAAGTATATTTGTTTCCAAATGATAGGATGGGTAGTAGAAGATTGCTTTCACGACGGATGTTAACTTCCTAAATATATGAGTATGAAAAGAATCTTTTATGTTTTGTTTTTGGCTGTGTTGGGAGCTTTGTTGGCTTCTTGCAACACATCCCGTGACTATGAAAGTGTGCCGGGTGATCCCTTGAATGCCCGCATATACACTTTGGATAACGGTTTGAAGGTATATCTGACCGTTAATCCGGAAAAGCCGCGTATTCAGACTTACATTGCCGTGCGTGTCGGCGGTAAGAACGATCCTGCTGAAACGACCGGTTTGGCTCACTATTTTGAGCATTTGATGTTTAAAGGTACGGAAGAGTTCGGTACGCAGAATTATGCACAGGAAAAACCGATGCTCGATGAAATCGAGAATTTGTTTGAGGTGTACCGGAAAACAACGGACGAAGGCGAGCGTGCGGCTTTGTACAAGAAAATCGACAGTATTTCGTATGAAGCTTCGAAGCTGGCTATCCCGAATGAGTATGACAAGCTGATGTCCGCTATCGGCGCCAACGGTACGAATGCCTATACCGGTAACGATATGACGGTTTATGTAGAGGATATCCCTTCGAATGAAGTTGAAAATTGGGCTAAAATACAGGCTGATCGTTTCCAGCATAATGTTATCCGCGGTTTCCATACAGAACTTGAAACGGTGTATGAAGAGAAAAACATGTCTTTGACACGTGATAACCGGAAGGTGTACGAGCAGATAATGGCGGCTCTTTTCCCGAATCATCCTTACGGAACCCAAACGGTGTTGGGGACACAGGAGCATTTGAAGAATCCGTCTATTACCAATATCAAGAACTATTACAAGGAATGGTATGTGCCCAACAATATGGCTATTTGTATGTCGGGTGATTTCAATCCGGATGAAGTCATTGCTACGATCAAGCAATATTTCGGAGGTATGCAACCGAACCCCAATTTACCGAAGCTGAATTTCCAGCCGGAACCTGCCATAGAGCAACCGATTGTAAAAGAAGTCCTGGGATTGGAGGCTGCAAATGTGGCTTTGGCCTGGCGTTTTCCGGGAGCTTCTTCTCCGGATGCTGAATTACTGGAATTGGTGGGACAGATTTTGTATAACGGTAAAGCGGGTTTGATCGATTTGGATATCAATCAGCAACAAAAATTGTTGTCGGCTTATGCTTATCCGAATATGATGTCCGATTACAGTATGTTTATGATGAATGCCCGTCCGAAACAAGGACAGACGTTGGAAGAAGCCAAAGATATTTTATTGGCGGAAGTCGAAAAACTGAAGAAAGGCGAATTTGACGAGAGTTTAATCGAGGCTACGGTAAACAATTATAAACGTTATATGCAATCGTTGATGGAGAGCAACAGCTCCCGGGCCGATCAGTTTGTGGATGCTTTTATCAATGGAATCGAGTGGAAAGATAAGGTGGCTTCATTGGATAAAATGAGTAAAGTTACCAAGCAACAGATTGTGGACTTTGCAAATGCGAATTTCAAGGATAATTATGCTGTGGTATACAAACGGGAAGGAAAAGACCCGAATGAAAAGAAAATGTCAAAGCCTGCCATTACGCCGATTTTTATGAACCGGGATACTTCCAGTGCATTTTTGCGGGAAATTCAGGCTTCGCAGGTGAAACCGATCGAACCGGTATTTTTGGATTATGCCAAGGATATGGGACAGACGACGGCTAAATCGGGCATTCCTGTGCTTTACAAGCAGAATACAACGAACGATCTGTTTACGATCATGTATGTATTTGATATGGGTACTTCTCAGGACAAAGTTTTAGGAACGGCCGTACAGTATCTGGATTATCTGGGTACCAGCAAGATGACTCCGGAACAGATCAAACAGGAATTCTATAAATTGGCTTGTGACTATTTTGTATCTCCGGGAACGGAACGGGTATTTGTAGGTATATCCGGATTGAGTGAGAATATGGGTAAGGCAATGGAATTGTTCGAATCTTTGCTGGCAGATGCTCAACCGGCTCCGGAAGTTCTGGAAAACATGAAGGCCGATATTTTGAAATCCCGTCAGAATGCAAAATTGAACCAATCCGCCAATTTCAGCCGATTGACCCAGTATGCTCAATTCGGACCGAATTCACCCGCCCGCAATATATTGTCGGCTAAGGAACTGCAGGAGTTGAAGCCGGAAGATTTACTGTCGCGGACCAGTGAACTGAACAATTATGCGCATAAGATACTGTATTACGGTCCGATGACGATGGAGGAAGTGGTTGCTGTTATCAATGACAAGCACCAGGTTCCGGAGCAATTGACTCCTGTCCCTGATAATAAATGTTTCGTTCCTCAGTTGACGCCGACCAATAAGGTGCTTATTGCTCCTTACGATGCAAAACAGATTTATATGGCTTCTATTTCCAATCGGGGAGAAAAATTCAATCCGTCTATTTATCCAGTATTATCCATGTACAATGAGTATTTCGGCGGTGGAATGAATGCCATTGTATTCCAGGAAATGCGTGAAGCCCGCGGTTTGGCTTATTCGGCCGGAGCCGGTCTCAGTCAACCCGGAAAGTTGGATAAGCCTTATATTTTCAATACTTTTATCGCTTGTCAAAATGATAAGATGATAGATGCATTGGCGGCTTTCGATGAAATTATCAACGATATGCCGGAATCGGAAAACGCCTTTAAGCTGGCTAAGGATGCTCTCCTGACCCGCTTACGGACACAGCGTATCACGAAATCGGATATATTGTGGAATTATTTGGGGGCACAAGATTTGGGGCTGACAACGGATCGTCGTAAGGAGTTGTTTGAAAAAGCCCAGACGATGACGTTGGAGGATGTGAAGAAATTCCAGGAAGAATGGATTAAAGGTCGTACGTATACGTATTGTATCTTAGGAGACGAAAAAGAACTGGATTTGAAGGGTTTGCAAAAATACGGACCGATTACCCGTTTGACCCGGGAAGAGATATTCGGTTATTAAAATAAAGAAGGTGCCAGCACTGGCACCTTTTTTTATTTTCCGTTTATTTCATTCAGGATTTCCTGAATTTGTTCCTGACAACCGCCGCAGCCTGTTCCTGCATTGGTTTCTTCTCCTACTTCTTCTACTGTTTTCAGTCCTTTTTCGCGGATGGCTTTCTCAATTTCTTCACGGCTTACATCAAAGCAATGACATATCGTTTCACTCATAATCGTTTGTTTTTATTGATTTATAATTATTTTGTTCCAAAATTACGATAAAAACCGTTGTCAGCCTTAATAAATCCGATCATATCTTTTTATGTCATTATAGATAAGATTTATAATTTGCGTGAATATATGAAAAGATATTCGATTTTTACTATTTTTGCATTTCTCTAAAAATAGAATGTGAAGCGGATTATAAATGAAATAATGAGGTTCTTGCTTCCGGTTATCTTTATCGGATATATCGGGATTATTTCGCTTTGTACCCACGTCCATGTCGTGGATGGGGTAACGATCGTGCATTCGCATTTGTTTAAAAATGTTCCGGGACAGCCTCCCCATTCGCATACACATGCCGGGTTCCAGTTGATACATGCCGTTACTTCGTATACTTCGACGACAGATGTCGTTCCCTGTTTCGATTTTGCCGCTGTTTGTTTGGAATTACCCGTCGTACTCTGTGTGTCCGGTGCATCGGTTTTTATATCTGCTGTACCCGGCGTATTATCTCTTCGTGGTCCTCCGGCCGGTCTATAGGGACTGTGATCGGATTTCAGATTGAATTTCTCTTTTATAATTTACGATTTATTTTTATCGTTTATCTGTTGCGTTATTTTATATGACGTTTCAGGGAGAGCCGTTTTATTGGAAGATGAACGATTTTTCATCTTGTAATCTTTGTTTTTATTTCATTCTTTCCGATCAATCAACGATCTGAAATTCAGTTGTCCCGGAGTTCAGACTATCTTATTATTTATGTTTTTAAAGAAATTTGTTTATGATGAAGAGATATATACTTTTAGTGGTATTGTTGTTGAGTGTGTCTGTTTGTTTACAGGGTATACCGCCTGAACTGAATCCGACAGACGCCAATATATACGGACATGTGATAAGTAAAAAAAGCAGAGAACATCTGGCATTTATGACAGTGGCATTGAAGGGAACAACAATCGGAACGGCGACGGATGCAAGCGGACATTATTTTTTGAAAAACCTGCCGGAAGGAAAGTTTACGATGGTTGTAACGGCTGTCGGTTATAAGCCGGTACAGCGGGAGGTCGTGCTGAAGAAAGGGAAAACCCTGGAAGTTAATTTTGAGGTAGAGGAAGATCAGGTGGCTTTGGACGAAGTGGTGGTTTCGGCTAACCGGAACGAGACGACAAGGCGGATGGCTCCGACTTTAGTAAAGGTTTTGGATACAAAGATGTTTGAGACACAGGGAGCAGTTTGTTTAGCCGAGGGGCTGAATTTTCAGCCGGGGGTCCGGGTGGAGAATAATTGCCAGAATTGTGGATTTCAACAGGTACGAATCAATGGGCTGGACGGTCCCTATACTCAGATACTGATTGATTCGCGTCCGGTTTTCAGTGCTTTGAGCGGAGTTTACGGGTTAGAGCAGATCCCGGCAAATATGATTGAACGTGTAGAGGTAATGCGGGGAGGGGGAAGCGCTTTGTTCGGGTCATCGGCAATTGCCGGAACAATCAATATCATTACAAAAGAGCCACAGCGTAATTCGGCTCAAATTGCCCATAATGTAACGATGTTGGGGGGAAGTAATACATACGATCATGCGACTTCATTGAATGCTTCCCTGGTTTCGGATAACCGGAAAGCAGGTCTGTATGTGTTCGGGCAGTCGCGCTTCCGGCCGGGATACGATTATGACGGAGACGGATATACGGAGTTGCCGAAGATCAAAAGTAAGACATTGGGGATGCGTTCGTTTTTGAAAACGGGAACTTACAGCCGGCTGACAGCCGAATATCATACCATTCATGAATTCAGACGGGGTGGTAATAAGTTGGACAGACCGCCACACGAGGCCGATATAGCCGAGCAAGTGGAACATGATATCAATACGGGAAGTTTGAAGTTCGATTATTTTGCCCCGAATGAAAAATACCGTTTCAGCTTGTTTTCGTCGGTACAACACATTAACCGGGAGAGCTATTACGGTACGGGAAAAGATTTGAATGCTTACGGGAATACGACGGATTTGACATATGTCGGCGGCGGTCAGTTGTTTTATCATTTCGACCGGTTTTTATTTATGCCTTCGGACTTAACCGTCGGTGCCGAATTTAATTACGATCGCCTGGCGGATAAGATTTGCGGGTATAACCGGGATTTTGACCAGACGACACGGATTGTAAGTGCTTTTATACAAAACGAATGGAAGAACGATCGCTGGAGTTTTCTGATAGGGGGACGGGCAGATAAGCACAATATGTTGGATCATGTCGTATTGAGTCCGCGCGTGAATATCCGGTATAATCCGACTCCCAATCTGAATTTCCGGGCCAGTTATTCGGGAGGTTTTCGGGCACCGCAGGCTTTTGACGAGGATTTGCATATTGCGGCGGTCGGTGGAAAGGTGGCGATAATAAAAATCGATCCGGATTTGAAGGAAGAACGGTCGCAAAGTGTCAGTGTTTCGGCAGATATGTATCATCGTTTCGGACAGGTGCAGGTGAATTTGCTGGTAGAAGGGTTTTATACAAATTTGAAGGATGTATTTGTTCTGGAAGATATCAGTACGGACAATGGGATTCTGACGAAGGAAAGACGGAACGGTTCCGGAGCGGAGGTAATGGGAGTAAATCTGGAAGGGCGCGCTGTTTTTACCCGTTGGCTGGAATTACAGGCCGGAGCGACGATACAGCGCAGCCGTTATAAGGAACCCGAAAAATGGAGTGAAGATCCGGAGGTGCCTGCTGAAAGAAAAATTTTCCGTACACCGGATGTATATGGGTATTTTACGGCTTTACTTAATCCGGTCAAGCGTTTTTCGGTAGTGCTTTCCGGTACTTATACCGGTGAAATGCTGGTGCCGCATGCAAAAGGGTATATTCCCAAAGATATTGCGGTGGATACGCGTGATTTTTTGGATATGGATGTAAAACTGGCTTATGATTTTTCAATAAGTAAAGAGATCGGTTTACAATTGAATGCCGGTGTACGTAACATATTTGAAGCTTATCAATCGGATTTTGACAAGGGCCCTGACCGGGACTCGGGATATATATACGGTCCCGGACTTCCCCGGAGTTATTTTGCCGGTGTAAAGATTTCTTTTTAAGAACCGGACTGTTTTTAACTATAAATAGTGAGTCTGCGCATAAAAAGAACTGCTTTTTACCTCTAAATGGGGATTTGCAGCAAACAGACAACGGTTTATCTTTGTCCTATCACAATACAAAGATAACGATTGATTAATAATGATTTGGAAAGACTGCAGACAAATGAACTGCAGTCTTTTTTATAGACAAGGTGGAATTCCGGATTTTAATTTTTTTCATCTGAAATAAAATCTGATGATTTTGAACTGAACCCCGAAA
>NZ_DOED01000003.1:51060-55506 GCF_003524185.1 Culturomica sp. | reverse complement strand
AACCGTACGATCAGCAGTTATGCCGTCGGAATGGATGCCGTACTCGAGTCTGACCGGATTAAAAATGAAATATTTAATCAGGAACAGGATCTCTGGCAATATTAAAATATAAAATGTCGTAAAGACAGAATGAAAAAAGCGTCTGAATTCAGACGCTTTCTTTATTTCTTGTATTTCAATTGTTTTTCGAAATGCTTGATGTGGTCTTCATCTTTGATATGACAGATCATCAGGTAATTTTTATTTTCGGCTATGATTAAATTGTTGGCTCCGTGGACGATGACTTTTTTACGGCTGGGTACGTTGACGATACAGTTGTGTGAGTCTCTGAACAGCACATGAGTAGAATTGGTTGAGTTATTGTCTTCGTCCTTTGTTTTCAGGGCGTGGAAAGCATGCCATGTACCTACATCCGACCAGCCGAAACTGCCTTTTAAGACATATACTTTTGAAGATTTCTCCATGATACCGAAGTCAATAGACAGGTTAGGGCATTTTCCGTATATATTGTCTATAAAATTTTGTTCTTCCGGTGTGTTGAGAGCAGTTGTATTTTCGAAAAGTATGTATAAATCATAGATGTGTTTTCGGACTTCCCGCAGTATATCCTGTACTTGCCAGATAAAAATCCCTGCGTTCCATAAAAAATCCCCGGATTCAAAAAATTTAGCCGCTAATTCCAGGTCCGGTTTTTCGGTAAAGGTTTTAACGGCACTTATTTTTTCAGATTTCATCAGGGGTTTGGTCTGGATGTATCCGTATTGGGTTTCTGCCCGGGAAGGAGTAATCCCAACGGTCAGCAATCCTCCGTGAGTACGGGCAAACTCGATCCCATCGCGGAGATCATTCAGGTAAGCTTCGTCGTTGGTGATAAAATGGTCGGAAGGAAGGACCACCATTGTAGCTTCCGGATTGATGCTTTTTATTTTTGAAGCGGCATAGGTAATACAGGTGGCCGTATTCCGCCGGAGTGGTTCTTTCAATATATTACCTACCGGAATTTCGGGTATTTGTTTCCGGGTAATGGCTTCGTATTCCTTACCTGTAACAATGAAGATATGCTCGTGATCGAATAAACGGTTTACCCTTTCATAGGTCTGACGGATAAAACTTTTTCCGACCCCGAGAATATCGGAGAATTGTTTGGGACAAGCCTGATTACTCACGGGCCAAAAGCGTTTCCCGATACCGCCTGCCATAATAACACAGTATGACTCTGGATTCATTATTTCTTTTATTTTTCTATTTTTACTTCTACTGTCCGAATGTACTAAATAAATACGTGATTTATTTATATTTTTCTTTTAAATTTCCGAAAGGAACCATTATTTCATATAACTTTGAACGGTAAAAACCGTTGTTATCGTAAGATGAAATTTTTATACAAGCTTGGCTCTTATCTTTTATTTATCCGGAAAGCCTTTTCCCGTCCGGAGAAGAGAAGCGTGTACGTGAAAGAGTTGGTTGCCGAATTCGGAAAATTGGGATTGAATTCCATTATGCTCGTGGTAATTATTTCTTTCTTTATCGGGGCCGTGCTTACTTTACAGACGGCTTACAATATGGCAAATCCGCTTTTGCCGCGCTATCTGATCGGTTATCTTACACGGGAGACCCTTTTACTGGAATTTTCATCTACGATAGTGAGTCTTATTCTGGCTGGGAAAATCGGAAGTAATATTGCTTCGGAGATCGGGAGTATGAAGATCACCGAGCAAATTGAAGCGTTGGAAGTTATGGGGGTTAATTCTGTTTCTTATCTGGTAGGACCTAAGATCATCGCTTCATTTATTATTAATCCGGTGTTGTATATTTTCAGTGTATTTATCGGAATATTGGGGGGATTATTTTCCGGCATATTAAGTGGAGTCGTAAATTTTGAGGATTTTCTCTATGGCTTACATTTTTCGTTTAATCCTTATTATGTGACTTATTCCATTATCAAGACTCTTTTCTTTGCATTTATATTTACTTCGATACCGGCATTTTACGGATATAATGTACAGGGAGGTGCCCTCGAGGTCGGGAAAGCCGGGACAAAAGCGGTTGTCGACAGCAGTATTGCTATTCTGACGGCCAATCTGATATTAACCCAAATTCTATTGTAATGATCAGGGCAGAAGGAATATATAAATCGTTTGAGGAAAAGCGGGTGTTGTCCGATATCAATGTTGCGTTTGATTCGGGTAAGGTAAACCTGATTATCGGAAAAAGCGGATCGGGTAAAACGGTGTTGCTGAAGTCCCTGATCGGATTACATACAATTGACAAAGGTAAAATTTATTACGGCGACCGGGAAATTACGGGTATGAACATTCGTCAGCTAAAAGTGATACGGGAGGAGATCGGGGTCGTTTTTCAGGGAGGGGCTTTGTTCGATTCTCTGACGGTGCTGGAAAATGTCAAATTCCCCTTGAATCTGTTTACCGATATGACGGAGACGGAAAAGAACGAAAGGGCATTGTCCTGTCTTAGCCGGGTAAATTTGAGCGGAGCCGATAATGCCTATCCGGCAGAGATCAGCGGGGGTATGAAGAAAAGAGTTGCTATTGCCAGAGCTATTGTTTTGAAACCCCGTTTTCTGTTTTGTGATGAGCCGAACTCCGGACTGGATCCTTTGACCTCTATCGTTATTGATAACCTGATCCGGGAAATCACCCATGAATACGATATGACGACAATCGTCAATACCCACGATATGAATTCGGTTTTTGAAATCGGCGAGAAAATTGTTTTTATAAATGAAGGGCGGAAAGCCTGGGAAGGGACAAAGGAGGAAATTGTAAATACGGATAACAAGGAATTGAACGATTTTATCTTCTCTTCCGATTTGTACAAAAGAATTAAGATGTGCTTATGAGAACAATACTGAAAGATATCGGTTGCTGCGTAATAATATTACTGTGTATTGTGGCTTGTACCCATAAAAAAGCAGCCCTCGACCGGGAGAAGTTTACGGCTTTGCTGATCGATATGCATATGGCGGACGGAGCTCTTTCTTTGTCACAAGGATATAGCACCAATCATGAAAAAAGGAATTATGCTTATTACAATAGTGTATTTGATAAGTATGGAATAGACCGGGCGGAGTTTGATTCTTGCATGCGTTATTATTCGGCACAGGCTGCTTTGTTTGATGAGATATACGATATCGTTATCGATAGCCTGAATCGTCGGTTGACCGAGCAAAACCGGCGGCTGGCCGAGTTGAGAGCCGGAGATTCGATCAATTATTTCCCACAGCCGGACACCTTGTTGCTGGATACTTTGAATCCGGTCTGGGTGACAGAAATAGACAGTATTGTGCCGGGAAACTACAAATTTTCAACCACGGTAAAATTCGATACGCTGGAGAAAAAAAGGTCGAACAGAATTGTAGCATTCTTCCTCTCCCCGGATAATAAAGATACCTTGCATGTCCGGGAGATACGTATGTCCTCGGATACCGTCCGGCGGCATTACGAATGGTCGCAATATGTTGATTCGGCTTATAACCGGTTGATCATTAAGATTGCAGATACCGACCGTCCGGAAAAGCTAAAGTATAAGCGGGGGAGAATTTGGGGAACGACCTTGTACAGGCCCTATACATCTCCTAAAACCATAGAACGCCTGAAAAAATCTTTGTCTCCGGGGAAAGCGGAGGCTGCGATTGTACCGGCGGACGATATTTTGTTGCGGCCCGAAAGATCTAAAGTTCCGGTGAAGTCGCCGGTAAAGCGCTAATAAAAAGTATGATTTTTAATTCCGGTTTTTGATTTCCGGTCGGAATATGGTGTCGCAAAATCAGAAAGAAAACTGTAAATCTTAGATTCTAAGTTGGTGAAGCTGATCGTCATTTATGCTGTATCTGAATTGTAAAGTAACAGTTTGAAATAGTTTAACGGTTGTTTTTGTGTATTCAGTCAAAAATCAATAATTTCTATGTCTTTACGTAAAATAGCTGCCAATTATATTTTTGTACCCGGTTATCCCCTGGTAAAAAACGGATACGTCGTACTTGAAAACGGTCGGATTGCCGATGTCGTGGATACCGGCGGAGTGATTCAGGAAATTCAGGGACTCGAGTTTTACGGAGGCATGTTGGTGACCGATATGTTACTTACGATGAAAATAAAACTTCCCCCGGAGGGAGAGCTGATCCCTTTTTTAGAAGAAATATACACCCGGTTTCATTCCGTACCCCAGGGTATCGCATTGTTGAAAGGTGCGGATCTGCCGCGTCTGGCATTTCGCCCCGGGACTTGCCTGGAACGCCTGCTTTAACGGTTGCTTTTATTACTTGAAGATTTTTTCGACATACGACGTATTGCGATCACACAATGTATAGTGGATCGTCAGAGTGGTGGAAACCGACAGGTAGTTGTATTGAAAGGGCTTAGTGATGATGATTATATGCTTTATCATGAGAAGTTTTAATTTCCCCCTGGATTTGAATCGACAAAT
>NZ_DOED01000003.1:0-50774 GCF_003524185.1 Culturomica sp. | reverse complement strand
ACTTTGAATGTGGCAAAAGAATTAACGGCTTGTACTCTGCCGTATAAAGGGATACCGTTGAATTTGCAGTCAGAAATGCGTATTGGAGGTGTTGAAGTGTTTTCCGAGTCGTTGTTTCGGATTGTATTTTGCGATTCATGGATATAAGGTCTGACTTCCCATGATTCTTCGCAATATACGGTTAGGTCTGGGTCTTTATCGACGAATTGGATTGAGAAATTGTAAAAGCCATAACTTTTATCGACAATTTTCCAACGTCCGCAGGAATAGGGGGTATCTCCGAAATATTTATATTTAGAAGTAGTTACGTATAGGTCATAGTTGTCCGATTTTCCGACAAGTTTAACTTTAAAGTCGGCGTCTTTTTCGACAATTCTGACACATCCGTAGAGGCTGATATCTTTATACCGGCAGATTTCGAATGAATTATCCTGTGCATATAGGAACGGTAGATTTTTATCCCATCCTTTTTGGGTACCTTGGGGTTCTTGGAACTGAACTTTATATTTGGTTTTTTTTTGCGTAAAATTAGCCTCTCTTTGTATGTTTACGAGTACGTTTTGGCCCTCTTTGACAAACTGTACGGTGGAGACGGGATTTTTATCAACGATGTTCCAGTATTTACTCAAAGCGGAGAGTATTTCTTTTTGGGTATAGGTGGAGTCTGGAGTATTGACTTTGACTTTGATTTCTCCGTCTTTCTCGACGATTTTAATGCGGGGAAATTTTCCTTTGTCGAAGGTGGTTTTGATGGGTTTACCGGCAGAACAGAATAGTAATATGGCGATCAGATAGAGAGTGGTTTTCATAGTAAAAGAATGAATAAAATGTGTTATGTTGTAAATATATAGAAAATGTTTCGATTAAATAGTCAGGTAATTATAGAAAAAGAGTATGGCGCCTGGTATATCTTTAACAGGATTGCCGGTTGTTGTCTGGAAACGGATACGTCTTCTCTTACAAGTACGTGTACGGTGAAGCTTCCCCGTAAGATCAAATGGGGAGGTGCCCGCATTCCTATTGCCTGGGGCGTTGAAAGGGATTAGTGATGATGATTATGTGCTTTATCGTGAGAAGTATTAATTTTCCCCTGGATTTGAATCGACAAATTTAATGGAGAAATCCTGGAAGTTATCGACGTATTCAATGGTAAAATCGACGGCACCTTCGTTTACGAATTGCCATTCACCGCAACTGTATGGCAGTTCCGATACCTGTTTGACTCTAAAGTCATAGAAATTATCACTGATACGAACTTTGAATGTGGCAAAAGAATTGACGACTTGTACTCTGCCGTATAAAGGGATACCGTTGAATTTACAGTCAGAAATGCGTATTGGAAGTGTTGATGTGTTTTCCGTGTCATTGTTTTGGAGGGTATTTTGCGATTCAGAGATATAAGGTCTGACTTCCCAAGACTCTTCGCAATATACGGTGAAATCGGGGTCTTTATCGACGAATTGAATTGAAAAGTTGTAACCACCATATGATTCATCGACAATTTTCCAACGTCCGCAGGAATAGGGGATATCTCCAAAGTATTTATATTGAGAGGTAGTAACGTATAGGTCATAATTGTCTGATTTTCCAACAAGTTTGACTTTAAAGTCAGCGTTTTTTTCCACAATTCTGACACATCCGTAGAGAGCGATATCTTTATACTGGCAGATTTCAAATGAATTATTTTGGGCGTATAAAAAAGATAGATTTTCTCCCCATCCGCTCTGGAGGCTTTGAGGTTCTTGGAATTGAACTTTATATTTGGGATTTTTAGGAGTAAAATCGTTTTCCCTTTGTATGTCGACTAATACGTTTTGATCTCTTTCGACAAATTGTACTGTGCTGGTAGGATTTTTATCAACGATGTTCCAGTATTTACCCAAAGCGTAGAGTATTTCCTTTTGTGTATAGGAGGAATCGGGAGTACTGACTTTGACTTTGATTTCTCCGTCTTTCTCGACGATTTTAATGCGGGGAAATTTTCCTTTGTCGAAGGTGGTTTTGATGGGTTTGCTGGCCGAGCAGAGCAGTAATATGGCGATCAGATACAGAGTGGTTTTCATAGCAAAAGAATGAATAAAATGTATTATGTTGTAAATATATAGAAAATGTTTCGATTAAATAGTCAGGTAATTATAGAAAAAGAGAAGGGCGCCCGGTATATCTTCAACGGGATTGCCGGTTGTCGTCTGGAAACGGATATGTCTTCTCTTACAAGTACGTGTACGGTAAAGCTTTCCCGTAAAGTCAAATGGGAAGGCGACCGCATTCCTATTGCCCGGGGCGACGATATAACCGTTCGTCTGGGATATGATGAAAATTTAACGGTCCGTTTTGTGGGTAAAGTAACAATAGTCGGCATACATGCTCCTTTGGAATTGGAGTGTGAGGATTGGATGTGTAAATTAAAAAAAGAACCGGTTAAGAATATTTCCGGTAAACAGATGTTGTTAAGCGATTTATTGGGCTTATTGCCGTTATCCGGTTTCGACATTCGTTGGGAAGTGTATAAAGACAAAGATTTGGAATATTTTCGTTGGAATGGAGAGAATGCCTCAATATCTGATTTGTTAGGCAAATTAAAAGATGAGCATCAGATAACCAGTTTTTTTCGTTTGGTGGATGATGTTCCGATATTGTATTGCGGAGAAGGACTATCGGATCCGTTGAATAAACAGACGTGGGAATTTAAATGGGGGCTAAACCTGATCAAGGATGAGACAAAACTGATAGTCGAGGATGGGAAGGAGTATTTTACGGGCAGCTTTATAACCTTCGGCATACCAGAGGTAACGGCCGGAGATTGGATTTTTTCCAGGTTGGAGAAGCTCCCGGAGCCTTTTATCGGGTGAAAAAGTCACGACCGATTTCACCGTGGCGGAAGAACACAACAGCGGCTACCGCCAAAAAATCGAACTGGGTGACAAACTTTAACCTTAAATTTACACACTGGGACGGACTCATTGTGTAATATTTGTATGTCAAGCTGTTTTCTTTCAGTTATTTATCATTATGAGGTTGTCTAACAGATCAAAATATTAGACAGCCTCTGTTTTTTGCTTTTTATATTTCTTTTGATGAATTTTTATCCCAGTCACACTGATAAATCACATTACCCATAAAGTAAGATACAGGTCTTGCCGAATTGTTATTGTAAATCAAAGAGTTTAGAGGTTGGTTGTGGATTTTTCTTTTGTATATAGGTGGAATTGGGATTACTAACCTTGACTTTGATTTCTCCGTTTTTATCGACGATTTTAATACGGGGAAATTTTCCTTTGTCGAAGGTGGTTTTGATGGGTTTACCGGCCGAAGGATTAACGGACGGGGACATTGTTATTTTAAAGGAAGCATAATTATGGAAGCTGTAGAAGTACCCGATATATTGATTTATAAAAACGGAGAGTTATACAGTTTGCGCGACCAGAAGATTGTAAAAGGCGGACAGTCTGAAACATTCGGAACGGGAAGTGGAATTGTAAAAAACGATAAGTTATATATTCTTCAGGCACCAGTAAAACCCGAGAACCGGATTGATCTGGTGTATGATGGGACGGTTGGAGTATTGCAATTTATTCCCCGATTACCTGTCTGGTCGAGTGTTGTGGTCGAGGCCGAATGGTTACCGGGAAATTTGCCGGTTCGTATAGAGTTGATGCCGAACGGAACAACTGTGACAATACCGGTAGGGGATAAAGTCGGTCATACGTTGAAAAATGTTCGTATTACTTCCGTAAACAGGATTATCGGAAATACGGAAGATTTGTTTTATCATTATTCGATAGACGGAAGTATCATTATTCCGAATGAAGAATACCCGGGTTTGTTATTTTATGCGCCTTTGGATCCGGTAAATGAAACCCGGAACCTGATCAATGAAACACCGACTCAAACGGTTAATAATGTGACTTTCTCTGAGGATGGTGCCTATTTTCATACAACCACATCCCCAACCAACTATAACTATATAGAATACGATTTTAGTTGGGACCTTCAGCGAGATTTTACTTTTTATTGCCGTATAAAGCCGATGACCAATAATGAAGATGACTATATTTCCAGAGGGGTGATGATATTGGGAGATCCGGGAGCATTTTTTATATTAGCCAGTGAGGATGATAATGCTTTTGCTAACGGCCGTCCGGTTTTCGGATACGGGCATTTCCGTTATTATAAGGGCTATGCAGTCGGTAATAGTATATTACAAAGAAATCAATGGTATGAATTGGTTGGAGTGCACGACTATACAAATAAAAAAGTGAGATTGTATATTGACAAAGTTCTGCAAACCTATCGGGAAGATGTAATTCCGGAGGAAGGTTTCGCCTATGATGCATCAAGAATGCGTTTATTGATCGGCGGCAATGGAGGCGGAATAAATAACGATAATTTTATCGGTTATGTCAAAGAGGTAAAGATTTTTGACAAGGCATTGAGTCAGGAAGAGATCAATGAGTTGTGACAGGGTGTGAAAACAAAACCGGCTCTCCAAAGCCGGTTTTGTTTTAAGAAATTATTTAAAATCTTCGGCTTTCAGGCCGGTGTTGATTTTGATGTCTTTGACTTTGACTTCGATCGGCATGCCTTGCATGCTTGTTTTGGATGCGTAGGGCTGTACAAGTCCGTATGCAGTCGGCCGGTAGTCTTCGAAAGTCACTTCGTTGGTCACACCGTTTTGGGTGCCTACGGATTTTACTTTCAAACCGTTTTCTACGTCGTAGAAGCTGTATGTAACGGCACTCCCCATATTTACTTTCAGTTTGTATGCATCACGTCCGTTTACCTGTTCGATACCTTCGAGGGTTGGGGTGATACCGAGGCGGGTATATTCGGCTTCGAGAACCGGATAGGCTTGTTCTTTTATCTCTGCTGTCTGGCTTCCCTCCAATGTCTGACTACCGCCGGGACCGCTGATCTGGGCCTTTTCTCCGTCGAAAAGAATTTTCTGCATCGTATTACCGCCCATGCTCATTTCCATCAGGAACATCGGTTTGTCGGCGTTTACAAGTTGTTTGTTGACGATATTGATCACCATACCCTGGATTGCGATTTCAGATTCTACGGTCATGTCTTTGATGCCTTTTACTTTGTCGTTTCCACCCAAAGCTTTCAGGTAAGCGGCAACGATTTTTTCCGGGGTGACATCGGCAGCTACTTTCGGACCTTCTTTTACCGGTTTACCTTCGCTGTCCAGTTCCAGGACTTCGCCGTTACTGGCCAATTTGGCTATTTGGGGTTTCATGCTTCTGTCGGTCACAACCAGGATATAAGCATTTTCCGGGTGGAAGTATTTTTTTGCAGCAGCAATGATTTCCTCTTTGGTTACTTTGTCCAGGCGTTGCAGGAAGGTGGTGAAATAGTCTTTCGGTAATTGGTAACGCTCAATCGAGTAGGCAAAGTCTGCAATGGTCTGGGGATTTTCCAGGCTTCTGGAGAATTGGCCGGCCCAGGTCTTTTTTACCCGGTAGATGTCTTCATCGCTAAAATCGGCGTTGTCCATGTTCTGCATTTCTTTTAATATCTCGACTACAGCGCTGTCTGCCGTATTGGTTTTTACTTCGGCATACGCCGTGAATGTTCCGGCTCCGGGAAGTTGGCTGGAACCTACGGATGAATAGGAGCCATAGGTATAGCCTTTGTCTTCACGTAAATTTTTCAATAATTTGGCCTGAAAATCACCGCCACCCAGAATCTGGTTGGCAATATTGAGGGCCAATTGATCCGGCATGCCGATTTTGTAATCGATCGGGTAAGTTACTTGTATACTGGCCTGTGTTGCGGCATCTTTATTTGAGAATACAACTTGCCGTCCTTGCGGTTGTTTCGGCGCAGTATATTGGTGTTTCGGGGCTTTATCGCCTTTCCATTTACCGAGATATTTTTCTGTCAGGGTTTTGGCATCTTTTAAAGTGATATCGCCTACGATAACCAGAATAGCATTGCTCGGGTGAATATAAGTTTGGTAGTAGTTTTTACAATCTTCAACCGTGATATTGTTTACGGTTTCTTCAGTGATAACGTCACCGTAAGGATGTTCCGGTCCCCAAAGGGTCACGCTTTTGATGTTTTGTATAATGCTGCCGGGATCGGCTTTGCTGGTCTGTAAACCGGATTTGGTTTGCAGGATGATTTTGTCGAATTCTTCCTGTGGGAAGGAGGGATTCATCGTCACATCGGCCAGGATTTCCATCAGTTGGTCTTTGAATTTTGACAATCCGCTGACACCGACATAACTGGAAGAGGTTCCCAGGTGTGCACCTAAGAAATCAACTTCTTCACTCAATTGCTTGGCATTTCTTTTTTGGGTCGCTTTTTTCCACAACTCACCGGCAATCTGGGTGTAACTGGATTTGTCGCCTTCTACCAGCGGATCGACAATAAAATTCAGACTGAAATTGATTTTTGGGATTTTATTGTTTTCCACGACCAGCACTTTCAGACCGTTTTTCAGTGTGAAACTCTGGTATTCCCCGATGTTTACTTTCGGAGCCGGTCCCGATGCGGGAGCTTTGCTTCTATCGATTTGGGAGAAGCCTACTGTTGTAAAGCATAAAGCTAACAGAAGTAAAAAATATCTTTTCATTGGTTCGAATTTTTACTGTTAAATTAAATTTTATTCAGTACGTATGCCTGATTTATTTTTTAGGTAAATAATATAATACCAATCTGTTATCTTTGGTAAAATATTTTTGGGCAGCTTTTTGCAGGTCTTCTTTGGTAATAGATCTGAACTTGGCCAGTTCTTCGTTTATTTCGTTGGTATTTTTGAAATATGTGTATGCTTGAGCCAGGTTGTATGCCCGGTCTTCGATGGTAGCATTGGAGCTGACCAGTTGGTTTTCGATTTGGTTTTGCAATTTCTGGAATTCCTTGTCGGAAATCGGTTCTTTTTGCAGTTTATCGATTTCCTTGTCAATTTCGTTTTCCAACTGACTTAATTCTACATTCATGTTCGGGAGGGCTAAAACGATAGACAATCCGGGTTGTTCCAGCGGAAGAGGCATGGCAGCCAGTTCCATCGCCATTTGCTTGTCGTTTACAATCGTCGAATACAAACGGGAACTTTGTCCCTGTGCCAATAAAGTGTTTAACATGTTTACAGCATACATATCGTTGGAAGTGATACCCGGGATATGATAAGCCATAATCAGGGCCGGCATCTGAATGTTATCGTAGGCTGTATCCCGGACTTCCGCTGTTTTTTTCGGTTCAACGATTGTCGGTTGTACAACCGGAGCTCCGCTGGGGATATCGTTGAAATAGTCATGTACGAGTTTTTTAGCTTCTGCCATGTTGAAATCGCCGACAATAGTCAATACCGCATTGTTGGGTACATAAAATGTATTGTGGAAGTCGATGAAATCCTGATCGGATGCATTACGGATGTGTTCTTCTTTTCCCAATACATCGTGATTGTAGGGATGAACGGTGTATGCTTTTTTCAGGGTTTCCGTCAATAAACGCCCGTAAGGACGATTGTCCCGGGATTGTCCCATTTCCTGGCAAACAACGTCTTTCTGGGTTTTGATGCCGATTGATTCGATGGTCGGGTGCAGCATCCGTTCGGATTCCAGCCATAATCCCAGGGCCAGTTCGTTGGAAGGCAACAGTTCGTAATAGTAGGTACGGTCGAAAAATGTGTTTGCATTCAGGTTACCGCCTACTTTGGTAACATATTTATCGAATTCATGACGTTTGATGTTTTTGGTTCCTTCAAACATCAGGTGTTCGAAAAAATGAGCAAATCCCGTCAGTTCCGGATTTTCATTTTTAGAACCGACATGGTACATAACCGATACAATGATGTTCGGGGTTGTATGGTCTTCCTGAAGGATGACATGCAAACCGTTATCCAGTTTGTATTCGACAAAGTCGATTTTGCCGGATTCTGCCCAAGCTAATACAGGCAGGCAGAAGGCAAGAGCAATTAATAATTTTTTCATAAGTTAAGTTATTAAAGTGAATTTGAAAATAATTAATTATCATTTATCCATGTTGGGGGATGTTTTATCTTCGTCCGGATGGTATTCGAGTATATCTCCGGGTTGGCACTCCAGAACACGACACACGGCTTCCAGGGTTGAAAAACGGATCGCTTTGGCTTTCCCGGTTTTCAGAATGGAAAGATTGGCCGGCGTAATGTCCACTTTCTCGGATAACTCGTTGAGTGACATTTTGCGACGAGCCATCATAACATCTATATTTACCACAATAGCCATAGTTATATCGTTAATTCTTGGTCTTCGGCAATATCGTGTCCAATGGAGAAAATTTCTGCAATGATCAAAACGATGACGCCCATAAATATATCCCGGAAACTGAAAATATTTTCGGATAACTGCCATTTGGTTCCTTTCAGAAGTTCCGTTAAAGTTTGGATTTCCAGGTAGCGCCCGAGATCGGATAACAAAGAGGCTACAATCAGGAGGATACCGATTGCCCGCATAAAACCGATGTTATCCCGGGTAAAAATATTGCCGGAACGAATACTTTTTCTCAATAAAATAAGCATAATCAGCACAATAATCAATATTGCCAGATAGCAGAGCATCCCGAAAATACTGATAAGCATACTGCTGATCGTAGGGCCCGCAAAGGCTTTCGCGCCGCTGATGCGGATGTCTACTGCGGTCGTTCGGGCATCCAGGCTGACACTGCTGTCTTGCCGGATAAACGTTTCGTATACCCCGATGTTTCTTTGTAACGGAACGTCCGAGATAAGATTATACCTTTGTTTGACCCGTGTACTTTCAATACCTTCTTTAAAACCTTCTTTGAAATCCTTGATAAAGGAACTGGAAAAAAAGGCAGCAATAATGACTCCGAAAAAAAGGAGATATAGGATGTTGACCCGTAATGTTATTTTTTGTTTTCTGGTCATTTATCTGTGTATTGTTTTATTTTGACAAGCAAATGTAGGATTAATTTTTAAAGAAACAATATATATTTATCGAAAATCGATAATTTTTTATTTTAAACCAAAAATTTCAATGAATTTATAGCTGATGTTTATGTTAAAATTCTGACCTGTATTATATCGGATTTGATTTTTGCTTTTAAATCGCAGACGTACGGACCGGCGTTTGAGAAGGTTTTTAATTTGCAATGGATTTATTTTTAATCGTACATCCTAAATCAAAAATAAATGTGGGGAAATCGGGAGAATACATTAACTTTGTAAGCCTGAATTTCAGGAACGCTTGTAACTTTATAATTTGGATGAAACGAATCCGGTTGCGGATCGGTTTCTCAAATTATTTGGAATTTATATGTTTGTTTATTTTTGATTTACGCTTTCTGATTTACGCTTTCTCTTTTGGGCGGAGCCGGATTGTGGGGGTAATCTGAAATCGTCAATCTGAAATCTGTAATTTTAAAAGACTTGTTTTGTGGTGGAAATATTAATGAAATAAGATATGAAAAGAGCATTATTAATGATTTTGGACGGTTGGGGCATCGGTAAGCATGATAAATCGGACGCTATTTTTTCGACCCCGACACCTTTTGTTGATGAATTAATGAAAGAATATCCTCATTCCCGTTTGTTTACGAGTGGGGAAAATGTGGGTTTGCCTGACGGACAGATGGGAAATTCGGAGGTCGGTCACCTGAATATCGGTGCCGGACGTGTCGTTATGCAGGATTTGGTGCGTATCAATAAGGCCTGTAAAGAGAATTCAATTTTGCAGAATCCGGAGATTGTAAAAGCTTTTACCTATGCCCGTGACAATAAGAAGCAGGTGCATTTTATGGGGTTGGTTTCAGACGGAGGGGTACACAGTTCGTTGGATCATTTGAAGAAATTGTGTGATATTTCGAAAGAATACGGCATCGAAAAGACTTTTGTGCATTGCTTTATGGATGGACGGGATACTGATCCGCGCAGCGGACTCGGATTTATCCGGGATTTAAAAGAGCATATGTCACATTCGGCCGGGCGCATTGCTTCCGTAATCGGACGCTATTATGCCATGGACCGTGATAATCGTTGGGAACGTGTGAAGGAAGCTTATGATATGCTGGTATATGGAACCGGTTTTGAGACGCAGCATGTAGAGACTGCCATTAAAAAATCGTATGACGAAGGTATTACGGATGAGTTTATCAAGCCGATTGTGCATGTAACCAGCGATGGAAGACCTGTAGGTTTAATTCAACCCGGAGATATGGTAATATTCTTTAATTATCGCAATGACCGGGCCAAAGAATTGACTATTGCTTTGACGCAAAGGGATATTCCGGAGTATCAGATGAGGACAATGCCGTTGTATTACTGTTGCATGACTCCTTATGATGCGACTTTCCAGGGACTTCATATTTTGTTTGATAAAGAGAATGTGGAGAATACTCTTGGAGAGGTGATCAGTAAAGCGGGTTTGAAACAATTGCGTATTGCGGAGACAGAAAAATACGCTCATGTGACATTCTTTTTCAATGGTGGACGTGAAGCCCAATTTGAAGGCGAAAGCCGGATATTGGTACCTTCGCCTAAGGTTGCAACTTATGATTTATTACCCGAAATGTCAGCTCCGGAGGTTGCCGATAAATTGGTGGAGCAATTGAATCTGAAATCTGCTGATTTTGTGTGTCTGAATTTTGCTAACGGAGATATGGTCGGACATACCGGTATATATGAAGCTATACAAAAGGCGGTGGAAACGGTTGATGCTTGTGTGAAAAAAGTGGTGACTGCCGCTAAGGCTAACGGTTATGACGTATTGATTATTGCGGATCACGGTAATGCTGATAATGCTGTGAATCCGGATGGAACTCCGAATACGGCTCATTCTTTGAATCCGGTTCCCTGTATTTGGGTCACCGATCAGAAAGACGGCGCATTGCGTGAAGGAGTTTTGGCGGATGTGGCTCCGACCATATTGCAAATTATGGGCGTTGCACAGCCTGCCGATATGACGGGGAAAAGCCTGATTAAATAAGCGTTTTTCGATTTTTGATTTCCGATTTTAGATTGAAATAAAAACGTTCGTAAAGCCGGATAGAAAGATAGGAACAAACTTTTAAGATACACAAGGCAGAGGGAAAGACAATTTTTGATTGACGATTAAAAATGAATCGTTTTTCCGAATAATTTGTAATTGGAATGTTCTGTAATTTGAGATTATGCTTCAGATTGGAGAGGTTATTGTGAGTTTCGATATACTCGAGAAAAAATTCTGTTGTGACCTGGCGGCTTGCAAAGGGGCTTGTTGTGTGGAGGGAGATGCCGGTGCGCCTTTGGAGAGCGGAGAAACCGAACGGATTGAGGAAAATTATGAGGCCGTTCGTGCTTATATGAAGCCGGAGGGAGTGGAAGCCGTTTTACAACAGGGATTTTCTGTGCTTGATCGGGAAGGTGACCGGGTGACGCCTCTGATTGACGGTCGGGAGTGTGCCTATGCAATTGAAGAAAACGGGTGTTGCTGGTGTGCAATCGAGAAAGCCTGGAGTGAAGGGAGAAGCACTTTCCGCAAACCCATATCCTGTCATCTGTATCCGATTCGTGTAGCCAGGTATGCCGGTTTTGAGGCCTTGAACTATCACAAATGGAAAATATGTACGGCAGCCCGGGTAAAGGGATATCAGGAAGGTATTCCGCTCTATCGTTTTCTGAAAGAGCCGTTGATCGTCCGCTATGGGGAAGAATGGTATGAGCAATTGGAATATGCTGCTAAAGAATATGAAGCCGGACGGCTGGTGGAGAGACCTTAGATTTTAAATCGGGATAAAAAACGTTCGTAAAGTCAGATAATAAGGTGGGATACAAATTTTTAAAATGCAGGGTTGAAGAGAACTTTTGACTTACGATTTTTGATTTACGCTTGAAATACAAAGTTGGTGAATTAAAATAATTCTTCTGAAAATTTGCAGAAAAGGAAATAGTCACTATCTTTGCAGCGCAAAAGCAAAACGGTGGATGTAGCTCAGTCGGTTAGAGCGTCGGATTGTGGTTCCGAAGGTCGTCGGTTCGAGCCCGATCTTCCACCCGCAAAGCAGTTGAGAAATCAACTGCTTTTTTATATAAAAACAGTCAGCATATCGATAATGCTGACTGTTTTTTTATCCTTTTCTTTGTTCGGTTAATTGTTGTTCGATGTGTTCCAGCTTGTCTTCATTCAGCGGATAAAAGAAGATAAAGCCGACCGATAAGAGGGTACCTACAGCCGGCAGTATGCTTAACATGAGTCGTAAGCCTGTGAGAACTTCCGGACTTTGTTCGACGTTGGCCTGGAAGCCGAATGCGGCCAAAAGCCACCCGGTCACAGCACCGCCTAATGTCCACCCGAATTTCTGAGACATGGAAGAAGACGAAAAGATAAGGCCGGTGGCCCGTCTGCCGGTGCGTAATTCTGAATAATCAGCGATATCGGCGTACATACTCCACAAAAGAGGAAAAATACTGCCGGCACACATACTGATCAGGATTTGTAAGGTCATGATCAGGATGATATCTCCTTTACCGACGAAATAAAATACGATACTGAATACGGTTGCCAATACCATGGCGTATAAATAGGTATTCTTTTTACCGATACGGTTAGAAATCGGAGTGACCAGCAATATGCCCAGAATGTTGGCTGCCTGACCCAATACGAAATAGAGGGTCGTTAACGATAACTGCCCCACTGTCGTGGTGGTATCCGAGCTGACATAGTATTTGAAATAATAGATTGCTCCTCCATCGCGGATGGAATTAAAGATTAAAGCACAGATGCCGGAGGCAAGCAATATCCACCAGGGTTTGTTGTGAAGTAAATCTTTAAAATCTTCTTTGAGGCTGTTTTTCTCTTCCCGGATGGGTTTTACCCTTTCCCGGGTCCATGAAAAGGTACACAGGAAAAAAAGTATCGCAATAACGGCGAATATACATACTGCGGCTGTCCAGCCGGATCGGATGTCGGGCAGAGAGGAGCTGTGGTGGCTGAAATAGCCGACTAAGGGTTCGATCAGGAGAAGAGCCAGAATGCTTCCGCCAAAGGCAAAGATCATCCGGTAGGAAGACAATTCTGTTCTGGTTTTGGGATCATTTGAAATAACTCCCAGTAATGAAGCATAAGGAACATTAATCAGGGAATAAATCATCATCATTGCCCCATAGGTGACGTAAGCATAAATTATTTTTCCCGTGGAACTGAAATCCGGCGTAAAAAAAGTCAGGATTCCAAGTACTCCGAAAGGAATAGCGGTCCATAAAATATAGGGACGGAATTTTCCGAATCGGCTTTTGGTACGGTCGGCCATGATACCGACCAAAGGATCAATAAGGGAATCCCAGATACGTGTGATCAGAAACATGGTGCCGACGACTGCTGCATTTAAGCCGAATATATCGGTATAAAAGAACAGCAGATACATGCCGAACAGTTTCCAGAACATGGAAGAGGCTGCATCGCCTAAACCATATCCTACTTTTTCCCGAAATGAGACTGTCGTGTTGTTGTGCATATTTGTGTTTATTTGAAATCGTTCCAACGATCGGTTCGGAATGGATAGGCCGGTAAGCCCATCGTATTGTATAAGTTTACTTGTATGACGTTTCTGAAACCATAGCGTACAGCTTGGGGAGCCGGGACTTTGGAAGAAAAAACTTTTACTTCGTAAGCACCGCATATACTGGCTTCGGCCGGATAAAAGATACGGTCTGCTCCGGCGACTTCGAATCCGCGAATGGATTGTGCCAGAGGGGTGAGTTCCGACTCTGACCGGAACCGGACGTAAACCGTATTTTTTTCAAATCTGGCCGTATCGAACATGGGACCACAGGCATCGTGCCCCCCTATTCCATAAGTGCGAGCCAGGGCTAACAGGGCCAGGCGCTGTCCGACCAGGTCTTTCCGGGGAGGATGAATCATACAGGAGTCGCCGATATCGGAGGTTCCCACCATACCGGAATACGGAATTAATTGCAGGGCTTGCAATTGGGCTTCTACAACCAAGGGACATAAGATCGGATTCGTATGATTTTCGAATTGATGTTCCGGAATGTCATAATCGAAGGGTGCAATTTGAACGTAGTAAAAAGGCATCCGGTCGTTTCCCCACAATTGTCTCCAGCTCGATACCATTTCGGCCATGTTAGCGGCGTATTTGTCGTGATGTCCTTTATTGGATTCGCCTTGATACCAGATAAAACCTTTGGCCGTAAAGCGGGTGATCGGAGCGATCATACCGTTGTAAAGTACGGAGGTTTTATCGAAATAAACGGCTGTCGAATCCGTTGCCAGTATATTTTTATCGATTTTTAGGGCAGAGCTCCGGGGCATCCAGGTCTCAATCCGGGTCCCTCCCCAATCGCTTTCAATCATACCGATAGGGATATCCAGTACATCCGACAGATTTTTGGCAAAGAAATAACCGACGGCACTGAAATCTGCCGCACTGGACATGGAAGAGGTTTGCCATTGACCTTTACAATCTGTTTGCGGGACATCGCTGGGCGTGCGCTCGACGGTGAATAAACGCAGCTTTGGGTAACGGCAAGCCTCTAATATGGTTTCCGTCGAACGATATACCGGTTGAGCCGGAAAACCTTTTAACGGCATTTGCATATTAGATTGTCCGGAGCATACCCATACGTCCCCGAGTAAAATATTATCCAGGCGCAGGCGGTCGCCGTCGTCGAAAATGATGTGGTAAGGACCTCCGGCTACGGTGGTCCGGACCTCGGCATGCCAATCGCCTTCGGTATTTGCTTTTACCGTGTAAACTGCGTTATTCCACGAAGTTGTGATCCTGACCTTTCGGCCAGGATCAGTTGACCCCCATAGATTGATAATCGTGTTCTGCTGTAGAACCATATGGTTCCCCAATATATCGGGAAGTTTAACTTTCGCCGATGTTTCTATGCATCCTAAGGCAAATGCGAATATCAGGAATAATCTTATTTTCATCGTGGTTTTAATTAATCGGTAACGTTCATCATAGCTGTACCGCCTTTCTTTTTCTTATGGGCTCTGTACAGCAAGGTGTATTCCGAGTTGTATTCCGGATAATTTTCGACTTCCAGGATGAGTTTGAAACGGTCGCCTGACATATGCGGAAGTTTATACCGGGCTGTCGGTCCGGCTAAATTCGTGTTGTTTTTAATGAGTCCGGTATGCCATTTCAGGATGACGATGCGTTCGTTGCCGGTGTCCAGGTGCACGATGACCTTCCGGTCGTCCATATCTTCGAATTTATCGTTCAGCATCCAAATCTCAGCAAAGAAGCACTCTTCTTCCTGCCATACCAGTTTACTTAGCCGGGCGCTACTGCAAACCGGACGGCAGGATTGTCCTACCGCATAATAGGCCGGTTTGGGGACGGCAGGATAAACAAGCAGGGAGTTGTTGGCTGCGGATGGCCAAGGCTCGTTGTAACACCAGTTGAGAGCCATTGCACAATAGGGTTTTTGACGGCGTGCTTCTTCGAAGATGGCTTTATAACCTTCGCATTGAAGCAATTGACTTTGTTCGATCAATTCGTCCAGGGATTTCGGTTTTCCGAAATATTTTTCCAGGATGTCCTCGCATAGCCAGGTTTGTCCGTGCCAGGCTCCGTATGCGTGATGTTCTTCCCAGGCACTGTTGGGACGTGGTGGCCATAACTCGTCGGCCGGAATAATTTCTTCCAGTACCTGGCGTGATGAGATTCCCGGTATGCCGAATTCCGTATAAGCTGTGTTATGACTTTGGTTCATAGTTTGGAATACTTCTTTTCCTTCATCGTAGAAGACATAATGCCCGTGAGCCATTCCCATTACCGGGGAGGTCGGATTAAACGGCACCAATGGATCGTATTCCAGACACAAACTGTTCAATAACCGGAGTGGAAGAGACTGGTCCGTCATGCCTGACCAATTGTTGAAAAGTTCGTTCCCTCCGCACCATAAGCAGATGGAAGCATGTTTGCGAAGTCGCTTCAGTATGGAAGTCGCTTCCTGTTTCAAAACACTTAAATAGTGCGGGTCATCGGGGTAATTGTTGCAGGCCAGCGGAAATTCCTGCCATACCATGATTCCTTTTTCGTCACACAATTCATAAAAAGCTTCTTTGTTGATAATACCTCCGCCCCATATCCGGAAGATATTGAAGTTGGCTTCTACCGCTTTATCGATGAGGTGGGCGTAACGTTCCATCGTGATTGTTCCCGGAAATATTTCCGGATTAACCCAGTTGGAACCTTTCGCGAAGATTCGTCGCCCGTTGATTTCGAATTGAGCGGGGGATACACTCCGGCTTTTGGGAAATTCTTTCGGTTCGCTCCAACTGCCTTCATTCATGACTAATTGAATACGCCGGAATCCGATTTTCTGTGTAATCCGTTGTTGTAGCTTGCCTTCCGGACCGATAAGTTCGAAAACGGATTGATATAAATAAGGTTCTCCGTGATCGTGCGGCCACCATAATGCCGGATTTTCCAATGTCATTTCGGGCAAAGACAGGGTCGGTGTTAATTTACCTGCCGATTCCAGGCAAGTTTGTTCATTTTGATCTACCAGATGCCATTTGTAAAAATAACCGGTTACATTTTTCCCTTCGATCTCGGGGGTGATATATACTTTTGTCAGGTCTTCCGAAAGCCGGTAGTTCAGGTTTATATCGCGAATATAGTTACAAGGCCTTATTTCCAGATACGTGTCGTCCCAGATGCCCAGCGGTATGAGGCGCGGGTGCCAGTCCCACAGGTAGCTGACAGCCGGTTTTACAACATGGGAGGCCTGTGTCCGGTCTGCAGGAGCCCGGTGTTTTTTAGGGGCTGGGAAAACGATGATTTTTAATTCGTTATCCGGTTCCAGATAGGGGGTCAGGTCAATATCCGTGGGCGAGAACATACCTTCCTGAGCATGAATTAAATAATCATTCAGGTAAATCTCAAACTGGTAATCGATGCCTTTGGATATAAAATAAAGTTTTTCTCCGGTAGATAAAGCCGGTTTTGCGAATTCGGTTTTATAGGTATAATACAGGTCTTCTGTCCAATTCAGTTTTTTGTAGTTGTCTGCGAAATAAAGCGCCGGGTAATTTTCAGCCCGGGCAATATCCAGTTGAACGGCACCTGGCACTGTAGCCGGAATGTATTTATCCGGCGTTCCGTCCTTTTGCTCCATATACCCAACGGTCCAGGTGAGCGATATCATTTTCTCCATCACATTCAGTTTTTTACATTGATTATTTTTGACCTGCGATTTAAATTCAATTATTCCGGGTTACAGGTGCATGTTTCAGTTTAAAGTCAGAATCGCTCTGTAACTGTTTGTGTATTTAAATCAAAATCTGTCATTAATAGGTCATTTATTTTTGATTTACGCTTTTCGATTTACGCTTTCTCTTTTCTTGTAGCGAAGGATTGGGGTATAATCTAAAATCGTCAATCTAAAATCTGCAATTAAAACGTTCAATTATTCTTTTCCGGATATTCCGTACACAACAGATATTCAGCCGGGCAATCCTCTTCGATGGCCGGGAAGCGGCCTATGGGCTCAAAAAAACGGTTGTCATTGGCGTCGTCGTTGACGGTAGATACTTCGCCTACCATACAGTCGCCGCCTTCGGCCCAGAATGTATGATACATATAAGGTTCGAAGCAAATACTCTGGCCATTTTCCAGACAAACCGTTCCACCGCCCGGAACCCTTGTTTTTACTCCGTCGATTTTGACAAAGCAGTCTTCATTTGTCCTTTCTTCCTGAAGGTCGGCTTTCCATAAACGGATGCAGAGTTTTCCGCCGCCTCTGTTGATGATATCTTCCATTTTTTTCCAATGGAAATGGATAGGTGTGATTTGTTTTTCCCGGACCAGCATGATTTTCTCACAGTAGGGTTTGTTGTCGTATTTGAGATTACCGTTCCGGATGGTCACCAGGGTAAGGCCTTCTTCCGCAAAACGACCTTTGCCGAAATCAGTAATGTCCCATCCCAGGCCGTTTTGACGGATTTCATCACATTCTTCACCTTTACTTTGCCATTCTGCCGTGGACCAGCGTGCCCATACGGGTAAATAGAAATGATTGGATTCGAAAAATTGAATGGCTTCACGGATATATCGGTTTATTTCACTTCTTTTCATGATTTGTATAATTTAAATGTATAAAATGTTCTAATTCGCTTAAACAGGGGGCTCCGCCGGTACTGGTTGCGCTTCTGAGATTAAACCGGGCGGAGGTATTGGCGAAAATCACGGCATCCCGTAAGGATTGGTTTTCGTGTAATGCGTATAGCATACCCGCACAAAAAGCATCTCCTGCGCCAACCGGGGATATGATGTCTTTTTTGTCTACCGGAATAGAAGGAATATAACAGGTTTCCCCTTGTTTACGAGCTGCATATCCGCCTTCCGGGAAATGGACGGCACATACCTTGTTTACCCCCAGTGCAAGGAGTTGGCCGACCGTCGATTTTACCGATTCCAATGAGATTTTACCTTTCTCGTCTCTCAATTGGGTATGGCAACAGGCTCCGGCTTCCACTTCATTGATTATCAGATAATCGATATAAGGAAGACAGGGAAGCATAATTTCACGGAATCGGTCGCTTTCTTCGGACACCACATCTACAGAGGTTTCGTATCCCTTTTTCTGTAATTCGTGTAATACCCGGGCGGCTTTGATACCGTATTCACTGTCTTTTTTATCCAATTCGTCGAGCAGTAGTAAATATCCCAGATGAAATATACGTGCCGGTACATTTATCGGAGAGAGATGCTCCCGGCCGAGACAGGCATTGGCCCCCCGGAAATGGAAAAAAGTGCGGCTTGCATTACCTCCTGTTTCCGACATGACATCTGTATAAGAAGTCGGTACGTGTTCCAGACGATACATGTATCTGGAATCGATTCCGTAACGTGTAATCTCATTCATTACAAAATCTCCGTTCGCATCTGTTCCGATACAGCCTCCGGCATACAGAGGCATATCGGTGGATAGACGGGCTAAATCGACCAGTACGTTATGAGCACATCCGCCGAGGCCGATTTCGATTTTATCGATTGTGACCAGATTGCCGCTCACCGGATACTTGTCAATAAATTTTACGGTATCGACCAGCCAGGAACCGGCAGAAATGATCCCTTTTCTCGAATGTTCAGGCTTTTCCATTGCTTTCGAATAATAACATGTGTTCAATAACAGCTTCTTTGGAGGCTTCCACCATCTGATATTTCATATCGATATAGTTGGGATTGGAGACTGTTTTAAAATATTTCTCCAACTTATTGGTGACAGCGATCTGGATAGCTGTGGCTACATTAATTTTACAAATTCCGTTGTGTATGCAGGATTTAAAATCTTCGAAACTGGTACCGCTACCTCCGTGTAATACCAAAGGTAGTCTGTTGCGATTGTTGATTTCCTGCAGGCGTTCTATGTTTAGCTGCGGGGTAGCTACATATTTTCCGTGAAGGTTGCCGATAGCAATGGCTAAAGCATCTACGGCGGTTTCTTTAATAAAGTATGCCGATTCGTCGACATCCGTAAAAATATCCGATACGTTGTCTTGCTCGCTGTTCGCATTGCCTACCTTTCCGAGTTCCGCTTCGATATCTACGTTTAAAGCCCGGGCTATACGTACAATTTCTTTGGTATTCCGGATGTTTTCTTCCAGAGGAAGGTTGGCGCCGTCATACATAATGGATTGAAATCCCAATTTCATGGCCCGCACACAGGTTTCCAAACTCTGTCCGTGATCCAGATGTACACATACGGGTACACTTGCTTTTTCAGCGCTTTCTATAAATACAGGGGCCATTTTTTCCATAGGGGAGTAGGGAAATTGTACTTCTGCCAACTGAATGATGATCGGCGAGCGTAGTTCTTCTGCGGCCTGAATGGCTCCCATCGCATTTTCAAGGCTTAGACAGTTGAAGGCTCCGACTGCGTATTTGTTTGAATAAGCATCTTTTAATATCTCTTTAAAAGGTACAAACATGATTTTATTTATTAAAAGTTACGCATTGCTTTCTTTCGACATGTCAAAATTAGGATGAAAGTTGATACATGGATAGTATAATTTTGACGAAGATTGATAGGATATATACCGATAAGTTTAAATCTGAAATATGAATTTATCAGTAGGCGCCGATTTTAACATATTGAATGTTATAATTTGTATATCAATTTATTATATGGAAATCATCTTAACAATGTTAATGTATAAAAATGAACATGATTGGTAAAAATAGTATAAGTATGGTGTTCTGATGTCGATTACATTTGTACGTGCACTAATTCATTTTTGAAGCTTATTGCAATTTTGATATTTTACATTGTTTTCTTCGACGGAAACGTTTTAAAAATGAAGGTGTTGTATAATTACTAACAGATTTAATATTTAAATATGATGAAACAGAAATTATTCTTTTGGGTGATTTCACTATTTATCGGGATATCAGCTTTGCAGGCACAGGATATTTCGGTCAGTGGTGTCGTTAAAAGCAAAGGAGACGGCCAGCCTTTACCCGGTGTTGCCATTATGGTAAAGGGAGCTACTACAGGAGTAACTACAGACATAGACGGAAGTTATGCAATAAAAGCCAATGCACAGAGCATTCTGGTTTTTCGCTTTATCGGTTATGCTCCGCAGGAAATAAAGGTAGCCGGACGTACCAGGATAGATGTTACTATGGAAGAAGAAGCCCAGCTTTTGGAAGATGTTGTTGTGGTCGGATACGGTACGATGAAAAAATCGGATCTGACAGGTAGTGTGGCATCGGTAAAAGCAGCAGAAGTTACGAAAACGTCTTCGGGATCTGTTGAGAAATTGCTGCAAGGACGGGTTGCCGGTTTGCAGATTATCAATAATTCGGAAGACAATCCTCAGGGAGGAGCCACTGTACGTATCCGCGGAGCGAGCTCCATTAACGGCTCGAATGCCCCGCTGGTAGTTGTGGACGGAGTACCTATGGGAGATGCCGGAAATCTCAATTCCATCAATCCGAATATCATATCTTCTATTGAAGTGCTGAAAGATGCTTCTGCAACGGCCATATACGGTTCGAGAGGAGCTAATGGTGTGATTATGATTACGACAAAGAACGGAAAGGGGGATAAGGCCAACGTTTGGTTCAGCGGTAAAGTCGGAGCCAGTATTTTCAGTAAGAAACTGGATTATTGGAGAAATCCTTTGCAGATGGCGATGTTGGAAAACGAAGCGTATGAAAATGCCGGATTGGAAGCTTTGTACGTAGGGAAAAAGGATGTGAACGGAGCGTATTATCCTTCTATTGCAGAAATACGGGACGGTGAATGGCCCTATTATACCGATTGGTCGGATTACATTTTCCGGACCGCTATTACGCAGGATTACAATATGGGCGTTGAAGGAAGTACCGAAAGAAGTCGTTATTATATCAGTTTGGGATATTATAGTGCGGAAGGTATGCAAATCGGAGATGACTATGATAAATTGTCTTTTGATATGTCTTACGATAACGATGTAACCAATAATCTGTCGATCAAAACCAAAGCCGGTATTTTTAAAGGTAAGAGAAATTACAATTACGGTATGGATTATTCCCGTAATCCTTTATTCCCGGTTTACAATGGTGACGGCAGCTATTTTAAGGCTTTTGACAAAGATTACGGGAATCCGGTGATGATGACCGAGCAACGTAAAAATGTCGCCGACAATGTAGATGCTTATGCTTCGCTGAAGATCGATTGGGATATTTTGTCCGGACTGAATTTTGCCGTCCAGGGGAATGTGAGGGCCGGTACCAGTAATACCTCTTTCTATAATCCGCCGAAATATACGGATGCCGGTGACCGTTTTGACGGAGAAGGCGGTATGACGAACGGAAATTACCTGAATTATATTGTAGATGCTTATCTGACCTATAATAAATTATTCGGGAAAGATCACAGTTTTTCTGCCATGGGTGGAGTAAGTTATGAAGATAATGTAAATAAGGGATCCAGTATCACGGGACGAGGTTTTCAGAATCATGTGTTACAGGATGAGAATTTAGCCGGTGCTGAAAATCGGTATGTCGGCAATTACCGGAGCGAGACGGAATTGGCATCTGCTTTTACCCGTATCAATTACACGTATAAAAACCGGTATATGTTTACTTTTACCGGGCGTGTCGACGGTTCGTCGAAATTCGGAGAAAATAACAAATGGGGATTCTTCCCGTCGGGTGCTGTCAGTTGGAGATTATCTGAAGAAGAGTTTATAAAAAATCTGGGTATATTCGATAATTTAAAACTTCGCGCCAGTTACGGTATTTCCGGTAATCAGGGGATATCTCCTTATCAGACTTTTGAACAATTCGGAAGCAACTATTACTATGTGGATGGAAAAGAATACATCATTTACGGTGTCGGTAAAGAGGTCGGCCGGGAAGGTATCGGAGATCGCTATGTATTGTGGGGTGGTATGCCGAACGATGAGTTAGGCTGGGAAAAGACATCACAGGTGGATATCGGTGTCGATTTTTCATTATTCAACAACCGTTTGGATGTGACATTCGACTATTACCGGAAAGTAACGACCGATTTGTTGCGTGAAAAATTACTGACACCCAGTAGTGCGTATGATAAAGTGTGGGTAAATGACGGAGAGATACAGAACAAGGGATTTGAATTTGCCATCAATGGCCGTATCATTACCCAGGGGGCTTTCCGTTTGAATGCCGGTTTGATATTCAGTGCCAATAAAAATAAAGTTGTAAATATCGGTACAAAAGAAGATTCCGGATATATTGAGGATGTTAACGGTGTCCGCTATCAACCTTATGGCGGAAGTGTCTTCAACGATGCTTATCTGAATATCCTGGCTATCGGCCAGCCTATAAATGTGTTTTACGGTTATAAGGTAGACGGCATTATCCAGAATATGCCTGCTAATCCGACAAAGATGACCCGTCCGGGAGAATTCAATTATGCCGGTTTGCGTGAAGACGGTTCTTTGGACCCGGATGCCCGCCGCATTATCGGCGACCCGAATCCGAAGTTTACTTCCAGTTTGAATATACAACTGACTCATAAATCCGGGCTGGATTTGTCGGTTATGTTCTACGGTGTGTACGGAAACGATATTTTTTCTCCGAGGAAATTGGATGCTCCTTCTTTGAGGGCCGGACGCTGGACACCCGAAACTCCGAACAATAATCGTCCCAGCCTGCGTGCAGACCGCTCCTATTTTGCTTCCTCCTGGTTTGTGGAAGACGGTTCTTTTTTACGCATACAGAATATTACGTTGGGGTATACATTACCGGAACATTATCTGAAATGTATAAAAAATCTGAGGGTTTATTTGAATGTCAGCAATCCGGTTACATTCTCAAATGTGAGTGAATACGATCCGGAAGTGGGAGAAAACGGGCGAGGACCGGTGGCCTTCCCGCGTACATGTACTTTTACAACGGGTCTGGAGTTGAAATTCTGATGAAGCTTTAATCTGGATTGAGCCGAAATAATGAATGACACATTTAAAATATGAAATGAGTCAATGGACTTAAAAATTAGTATAGCGATGAAAAAAATATATCTTTATATAACTCTGTTCTGTGTGGGACTCTCTTCCTGCTCGAACTTTCTGGAAGAAGATCCTTACGGAGTATATTCCAATAAAAATTACTACAATACGGAAGCGGATGCTTTGTCGGCATTGTTGTATGCTTATTCTCCCATCAATTATATTGAATACGGAGCGCGCTTTTTGTTCTATCTGACGGATGTGACGACCAATCAATATAAGAATTACGGACGGGTGAACGAGACGAACCTCTATATCTGGGATTGCAATCCCAATACAGATGAGTTTCTGTACTTTTTCAAGTATGCGTATATCAGTATAAACCGCACGAACTCCGTACTTGAGAATGTGGTAAAGATGAATAATATCGATCAGAAGAATAAAAATCAGATCTTAGGAGAGGCTTATTTTTTGAGGGCTTTTAATTACTTTATGCTGGTGAGAACATATGGGGAAGTGCCTTTGCGTAAAAAATCGGTTCAGGGTACGAGTGGAACGAATGCCCCTTACGGTTCGATTCAGGAGATTTATCAGCTTATTATTGAAGACCTCGAACATGCTATTGATTTGTGCGGTATATCCAAGCATCAGGGACGTGCCGATAAGGTCGGAGCCCAGGCTTTGCTGGCAAAAGTTTATGTGACGCTGGCTTCTTCCAAAATGACCGGTGCTCCCGGATATGATTGGGTGGAAGACTATGAAGCGATGTATGCCAAAGCTGCCGGATATGCCGACGAGGTGTTGAATAAGCAGACAACGTATGCCTTGGACCCCGATTTGTTGCGGGTGTATGATGTCAATCATTTCAGCGACGGGACAGAGCATATCTTTATGACTTCGATGAATCGGGAAGCCAGCGGTATGGAGGGTACTTATTCACAGTTACCTCAAATGTTCGGAATAGGTCTGCCTGTTATATGGATTTCCTCTTCCATTACCGGAGGTGCCGGAGTACAAAAAGTGATAGACGGCAATCAGACCTGTTGGAGTGTGTTCCGGGTAGACGGTGATTTCTACAATACTTTCGATGATCTGGATTTACGTAAAAAATTGATGGTGACAACGATTTATAATGAAAATGGAACCGTTCTGGCTACCTGGAGTCCGGATAACATCAATAGCTCGAATCCGACGGAGAACGCATTTTATCAGCCTTTCTGCCGGAAATATACCGATCCGAATTCATTGGCAAACAGAACCAGTGCCAATATTTATCTGATACGGTTTGCCGAAGTTGCGTTGAGCTATGCCGAAGCTGCGGGTCCGACGACAGAAGGCTATCGTTGGGTAAATGCTGTCCGGGAAAGAGCCGGACTGGGAGACTTGACACCGGGATTGGATAAAGAGTCTTTCCGGAAAGCCATATGGGAAGAGTTGACGTTTGAATTGGCTTTTGAAGGGCATGGATTGTTTGAGTTGAGACGGACGAACCGGGTCATGCAGGAAATTACCAATAAAGAAGTAAAGGAAGCTTATGCTTATTTCTTCCCGATACCGCAGCGTGAACAGGATTTGAATAAACAATAATCAGACTTTAATCAGATACTTATGATACAGTTAAAACAAAATTTGATAGGATTGGGCTTATTGTTGTTGGCCGTGTTTGCCGGTGCTTGCGACGACGATAAGTTGGAACTGGAAAGGGGAAAAGATTATATCTTGTCTTCTCAGGCAGACGTGAATGCTTTTAAAGTGACACAGGATATCCGTACTTTGACGATAGAGGGGGAAGATATTACGGATTTATCTGCCTTGCAATTTCAGAACGCGAAATCTTTGATTATCCGGAATACAGGGATAACAGAATTGGCGTTGCCTCGTTTGAGTGCTATTACGATAGGACTTACTATAAGTGAGAATGAGAATTTGAAGGCTATCGACGGATTGGAGCAGTTTAAATTTATGAACGGTAGCTTGATCATAGAAGATAATCCGGCTTTGGAGAGTATTGCCGGTTTATTGCATTTGAAAATATTCCGGGGTAGTCTGACGATAAGCGATAATATGATTTTCGGAGAGGACAAAGCCGGTGCTCCGGATAGTTACGGGCTTATGCCGGTGAAATATTTACTGGATAACAGCATCATGGAAGGTACGATTACGCTGGCGAATAACCATCCGAAGGCGGCTACGGATCCTTCCCGTATAGGTCAGATGGGGGCTGGAGATATTTTGAGTTATGTCATCGGTTCGAGAGCGGATGCAGACAAGTTTATGCCGGCCAATGAAACCGTAATGAATCTGACTGTGCGCGGATCGGATATCAATGATGCGGTACTGGCTGGTATTGCAAGTAAGATTAAAGTGATACAAGGTAAAATGTTGCTTGAAAATACCGGGACAACGACTACGGAAGGATTTTTCGATAAAGTGGATTGTCAGGGAAGTATTGTGTTGAAAGATAATCCGGCTTTGATGAATTGTAACGGTTTCAAAGGTTATACGGTTATCGGCGGTGATCTTGTTATTGAAAATTGCCCGGAAATGACCTTCTGGTCCGGAGCCGGTTTTAGCTTCATTACGGAGGTAAAAGGTAACTTTAAAGTCGATCCGGCTTCTACAATGACCGAAGGGGGTGCCGGTTTTGTCGGTTTGTCACGTGTCGGCGGTAATTTTGAGTTGAACGGCGATAAAGCCAATAATAAGGGGGATCTCTGGAATTGTGATACCTGGCTGGCAAGAGGCGGTGGATTAAAGTATGTCGGTGGTGATTTTATCCTGAAAAACCATTTGAAAATAAACGGTTTGGGCGGCTTCCAGAATATACAATATATCGGTGGAGATGTTACGATTGTGAATAACGGTGGCGGAGAAGGTGTCGGCGATATACCGTCGAATTCAACGAGTAACCAGGTCGGATATTGTCTGATCAAGGGCTTTCTGGATTTCGGTATTGTAAAACCGACTGCTGTGATTACTTTGGTAAATGCTTCCGGAGAAGTTATCGATGTTAATTCGTTGACCGCTTGTGGTATTTCTTTTTCTGATTATGAATTGAACGGACTCGAGGAGGTGAATAATTTTACTCCTTCTTCGCAGATTATCGGTAATTTGACGATACGGGGTGCAGATGTGACCGATCATGCAGTTTCTTTTATTAAGACGAAAATCACGACTGTAATGGGAACCGTGACAATTGAAAATACCGCTTTGACGACGACGGAAAATTTCTTCGAATCGATTGATTGCCGGGGAGGAATTGTGTTGCGCAACAATCCGGAGCTGTTCAATTGCAACGGTTTTAAAGGATATACAGAGATCGGCGGAGATCTGATTATTGAAAATTGCCCGAAAATGGCTTATTGGGCTGATATGAGTAACGGTGCCGGTTTTTGTAAGATTGCCCGTGTAGAGGGTAATTTTAAAGTCGATCCGGCAACGGCACTCAATGACGGCGGAATCGGTTTTGCTTCGTTGTCTTGGGTAGGTGGCGATTTTGAACTGAACGGCGATCCTTCTGCCGGTGAGATTTGGAACTGGGATAGCTGGATGGTTACCGGCGGTGGATTGAAGCATGTAGGCGGTAATTTTACGGTTAAGAATCACTATAAGGTGAATGGTTTGGGAGGATTCCAATCGATAGAGTATATCGGCGGAGATGTGACGATCATGGATAATGGAGGTCCGGATGGTTTTATTCCTTTGCAAAATACGGATAATCAAATCGGGTTCTGTTTGATTAAGGACTTTTTGGATAACGGAGTACTGAAAAAGCCGCAACCGACAATTCTGTTGAGACAATCCGCAGAATCGGAATGGATTGATGTTAATTCTTTACAATCTTGTAATTGAGCAAGCTGTAATTCGTAAGATTATATACATGAAATATAACGTTTTTATTAAATGAGTCAGCAGACTTCGTAACCGGAAAGGGAATCAAAACGGCAGGAATGGTTCTGACGTTGAAGGATAGTTTTGATTCCCTTTCAATAACAGATAGGATATGAAAAAATTAGGAATAATATTAATGGTGATATGGGCATTGTGCTCATGTTCGGATGATGATAACCTAAAAAATCCGGGAAGGACGATCGATAGAAATTATACCTTCTCCGGGGGTAAAATTGCACAGAATGTATTGGAAAGTTATTTGTCCAGGGCAATTACACAGTCCGAATTTTTATCCAGTGACGGTTTTTTTAATGACGGGGTATATCCCAATCCGGAAGACGATGAACGGATGCTTTTAAATATCGGTGCTAAATTTATCGGCCGGGCGATTTATTCCTGGGGTTTTGAAAATCATTTCAATCAACCGCAATGGCTGGCGAATGCAAAGGCAAAGATCGAGCGTATGCATGCAGAGGACCCGGATATCATTTTTCAGGCCGGTATTTTTGAAATCGTGACCGATAAAGTGAATCAGATTGAGATTCCCGATTGGGTATTTACGGCCTTCGGTAAAACACCCGAGACCCGTAATTTCGATTACAATGCGATGAAAAACCTGGCGGGAAACGGGGTTAATCAGTGGGGAAACGGGAGTGTACCTGATATTACCCGGGAGGAAACCCGTATGTTTTTCTATTATATGGCAGTACGTTATATGGAGATCGGGATTGAGGCCATCCATTTCGGTCAGGTCGAATTGATTGCCATGGGCGACAAGGATAATCAATATGCCGGATGGAATGATTTATTGACGAAGGTCAGAGAAGCAGCTAAAACGAAAGCACGGCGGGGAACGATATTGTGTGACGGACATATGCCGGGTTACGGAATTTTGGCAGATGGAAAATTGTTGTTCGATTTTGTTTCTTTCCCCATGCGGATAAAAGAAATATCCGGAGATCCGGAGAAAGCAGAATTGAAAAAATTCTATCTTGATGCCATCTATGGACGTACTCAGGGAGGAATCACTCCGTCCGGCTGGAGCTGTACCCGCTGTCCGTATCTGGTAGAGTTCGATAATTTCGGTATCAGCAGCCATCCGGGAACTGCTAATATGGCAGATCATTTTACATGGGGATATGATGAAATCAGTTGGTTTTACCGCCAGCCGGAAGCGTATCGGAATGAATTCTTGGTTTATGCCGATAGCTATCTCGAAAGGGTAGACCCGGTAGGTTTTCTGGAAATGCCCGGTAGCCGTGTTGTTACTTTACCGGAAGGCAATACCCGTTATCGGGCTAATACGGCCGGAGATGCCTGTCCTGAAGGACAATCCCAGGAAGAGACGATTAAGAGTTTGTGGACGAAATAAATTGTTGGCTTATTAACCCTTTATATAAATTGTAGATTTTAGATTGACGATTTTAGATGAAAAGAATTTGATGACGAATCGGGTTGCCGGGCAATTTAAAATTTACAATCTGAAATCTGCAATTAACTTTTGGGTTTTGCTTGTAATTTACCTTGAATAAAGGTTGTTATATAAAAGAAATACATCATTTATTATTTAATGACGGATATGAATCGGAAAAGAATGATACAAGTTATTTTGGGATTTGTTCTGATGGGTGGAGCGCTGACTGCCTGTGAAGATAGAAACTGGGATTTTGACGGTGGAATCAGCCGTCCGGTACTCGAGAATTACCTGAGCCGGTCGGCAACGATGTCTGAGTTTTTGACTGTAGATCCTTTTTGCAACGACGGGCATTATGCCGATAAGGAGAAAGATATCGAACTGATAAAGAACATCGGTGCTAAATTTATCGGCCGTTCGATTTACCGCTGGGGAGGCGAACGGGTATTGAGTGATCCCGGATTTTGGAACGGAGCACGCGGGTTGATTGAGAAAGTACATGCTTTTGACAAACGTGTTATTTTTCAGGCTGCCACTTTTGAAGCTGTAACCCGGGAAGTCAATACCCTGAAGATTCCTGCCTGGACATTCGAAGCGTTGGGCTTACCTGTGGAAGAGCGGAATTTTTCTTACGAAATGATGCTGAATCCGGAAGGAAAATATGTGGATTTATGGGGAGCCGGAAGCAGTGTACCGGATATAACACAGGTAGAAACCCAGCTTTGGTTTATGTACCTGATCGGGTCGTATGTGCAGATCGGATGTGAGGCCGTTCATTTGGGCCAGATTGCATTAATCGGGATGAATGACCCGCATTTTGAAACCTGGCAGAGTTTTTTGGTGAAGATCAGGAATTATGCCCGGGAGAATGCCCGCCGGCATTGGATATTACTGGATGCTCATACGCCGGCAGGCGGAATGATTGTGAATGGGATCAGCTTATTGGATTTTAATTCTTTTCCTTTACGCATCAAAGAAGTGCCTGAAAAACCGATGGAGGGTGTATTGGAAAAAGGACATCTGGATGCAATTTACGGACGTAGTCTGGGATGTATTACCCCTAGCGGCTGGGAATGCCAGGCTTTGCCTTATCTGGTTGAATTCGATAATTTCGGTGTAAGCGATCATCCCGGTGTAGCCAATGTCAACGATCATTATACCTGGGGATACGATGAAATTACCTGGTTTTATTTGCAGAAACCCGAATACCGGGAAGCTTGGTTAAAGTATGCTTATGATTGGTTGCAAAAGAATGATCCTAACGGACATTTGGAAATGCCGCTGGCCCGGGTGATTTCAACCGGAAATCCCGGAGATCCGAAAACCTGCCGGGGAATAGCTCCCAGTGAATCCTGTCCACAGGGGATGAATTTGGAGGCTGCGATCAAAGCGTTGTGGAAGTAAGGTGTGAAGTTTGATTTCAAGTTATGGGCTACAGAAACATTCCGGAAGGAAGTGAGATTGTAGCCTGTAACTTGAAATTTTGATTACGCTCTGTTTAACGGAACGGTTGAATCCTGGATTTTTTTGCGGTATTCACTGGGGGTATATTGCATCTTTTCTTTGAACACCCGGTTGAAGTTGGAAATGTTGTTGAAACCGCATTCGTAACATATTTCCGATACGGAATGGTTTGTTTCCATCAGTATCTTGGTGGCTTTTTTTACCCGGAAATTATTCAGGTAATCCCAAAACCGGTGCCGGGTACGTTGTTTGAAAAAACGGCTCACAGAAGAAGGCGACATGCCGATCAGCTCCCCGATTTGTTCCAGCGTTATCTTTTGCTGGTAGTTTTTCTCTACGAATTGAATAATTTTATTGATCCGGCGGCTTTGTTGTATGTTGATTTCGCCGCAATCCTCTAAAGTCGGCGGTATCAGAATACGTTGGTCTTCCGATAATGCCAATTCGTTGAGAATCTCGAAAAAAAGTGTAACGGCGCTAAAATCCTGAAGATTTACCAGACGGTATAGCTTTTCTCTGACTTTAGCCGTCGTTTCGGCTGAAAATTGAATACCGACAGCCGCTTTTTCGAGCATCGCTTTTATGTCCCTGAACTGATATGTGTTTAGAATTTCCGTATGTATCAGATTCTTTCCGAATTGAATAATAATGCCCTCGCAAACGGTGTCCTTATAATCTTCCCCTCTTTTATAACAGTGGAGTACGTCCGGGCCGATCAGGGCTAAATCCGATTTACCGAAATCTTCGACTAAATTACCGACCGTCCGTTTGCCGCAGATGTGTTCCATCAGGCATAATTCGTATTCATCATGATAATGTAACGGAAAATTTAACCGGTGATTGGGATGATACCGGATCCAGAATAAACTGTTTTTTTCAAGAGGTGTTATTTCTTTTAATACGTATTTCATAGGTGTAAAATAATCGTTCAATATGAATAATGGATTTGAATTTTGAGTAGCCTATTTTTGTGTATATTACAAATATACGAAATAGTATGATAGGCTTACTTTTTTACAAATATAATACGCCGCTGAGGCAAGGACAACTGTTTTAACAAAATTTCTATTTCAATATTTCATAAGTTTCTGTCATTATTGTATTAGTCTGCTTTGAAAATATGTACTATTATTGCCCTGTATGTATAATATGTGTAATTTGATGAAAAATGAGAAATAAGCATTTTTATAGATTATTGACAGGTGGCATGTTCCTTTTATGCTTGAATGCTTGTCGGGAAAATGTGGAGGTCGGAAAATATGTCGATCCGAACATCGGAGGGGTAGCTCCTTTGTTGACGACTGTCACGCCACAGGTACATCGTCCTCATGCAATGGTAAGGATATATCCGTTGACGGAGCCGCGCTTAAACGATCGTTATCTTTCCGATCATTTGTATGGGATCACGATCAATATGCCCCGTTATCGCTTGGGAGAGACGGCATCGGTAATGCCCACGACTGGCGAATTGAGAACCGGCTTCCGGGAAGCCCGTTCCTGGTATGATCACGGCCGGGAAGAATTGCATCCCTGGGGACATCGGGTTATTCTGGAAGATTACGATATCGATGCCGAATGGACGACGACAGAGCGCTGTTGCCTGTTCCGGTTTGTTTATCCGGAAAAGGAAAGGGCAAATCTGCTTTTTCGCATCAAAGGAGAGGGGGAATTGAAGATTGAAGACAACCGGATTATTAAGGGATGGGAAAAAGTGGAGTATGCCCGGCAATATTTTTATATCGAACTGGATAAACCTTTTGAGCAGGCGGGAATCTGGGAAGGTGACCGTACCGGTGATGCTCCGGAAATAAAAGGTAGTAATATCGGAGGTTGGCTGAGTGCCGATAGAGTGACGGAAGTCGAAGCCCGTGTCGGTATTTCTTTTATCAGCGTGGAACAGGCACGACAAAACCTGGAAAAAGAAACCGGGAATAAAACATTTGCTGCAATTCGGGAGGATTCCCGGCAGATATGGGAAAAAGCCTTGGGACGTATACGGGTAGAAGGTGGTACGGAGCGGGAGAAGAGAATATTTTATACCAGTTTGTACCGTACTTATGAACGAATGGTGAATTTTTCCGAAGACGGTAAATATTACAGTGGTTTCGACCGGCAAATACATGCTGATAACGGTCGTCATTTCTATAACGACGATTGGATATGGGATACCTATCGGAATCTGCATGCCTTGGGTATGATATTGGAGCCGGACCGAAAAGCGGATATGTTACAGTCGTATGTGGAGATGTATAAACAGTGGGGGTGGATGCCGAATTTTCCCGAACTGACGGAATGGGGCGGAGATTGGGTTGGTTCCTGGAGTGCTGTGTGGAAAGGTGAGCCGATGATCGGTAATCATACGGCCAGTTTATTTGCGGAGGCGTATGAGAAAGGTGTTCGGAATTTCGATCTGGAAAAGGCGTATGAGGGGATAAGGAAAAATGCATTGGAAGGGACGATGGTGCCCTGGCGGTCGGGACCGGCCAGTGAACTGGATAAATTTTATGCACAACACGGCTACTTCCCGGCATTGGCACCGGGAGAGGATGAGCCCTATGATTATGTCGATCATAAATGGGAAAAAAGACAAGCCGTGTCCGTGACATTGGAACAGAGCTATGACGATTGGTGTTTGGCTCAGTTTGCAAAAGCCCTGGGAAAGGATGAAGATTATGATTTGTTGATGAAACGTTCCAGAAATTACCTCAATTTATGGAATCCGGAAATCGGGTATTTCGCCCCTAAAAATGAGAAAGGTGAGTGGATCCCGGATTTTGACCCTCAATTGTGTGACGGTTTCGGGGCCAGGAGTTATTTTGCAGAGGTGAATGCTTGTGTGCATGTTTTTCATATACAACACGATATTCCCGGGTTAATCGGGTTAATGGGGGGAAATAAGAAATTTATTCAGCGCCTGGATGATGTATTTAACGAGCCCTCTCATATCGACAAATGGAAATTTATGGGACTTATGCCGGATGCAACGGGATTACACGGTATGATTCCTGTTGGGAATGAACCGGCCTTCCATATTCCCTATCTTTATAATTATGCCGGAGCAGCCTGGAAAACACAATTCCGGACCCGTCAATTGGCTGATTTATGGTTTGACGACCGGCCTACAGGTTTATCCGGAGATGAAGACGGGGGAGCGCTTTGTGCCTGGTATGTATTTACGGCTTTGGGATTCTATCCGGTAAATCCGGCTTCGGGTGAATATGCTATTACCAGTCCGGTATTCTCTCGTTCCGAGATACAGTTGCCGGAAGGAAAAAGTTTTGTCGTACAGGCTAAGGGAAACTCTCTTAAAAACAAATATATCCAATCGGCCCGTCTGAACGGAAAACCGTATGACCGGGCGTTTATCAGTCATGCCGATATTATGAAAGGTGGGATACTGGAATTGGAAATGGGAGAAGCACCTAATAAATCATGGGGAAAAGCAGAATAAAGATAAAAGGATGTGCATTTGATGCATTTTGATTCATAATTGATGTGGGTGACTTAAAATGTGACCGGGCCCGTCTGACTTTTGTATTGTCGGACGGGCTCTTTTACAATTTTACAGATCGACTAATGAGTTAATTTGTAAGATATGAACCAAAGAATCCGTATTCGCTGTAATGCAAATGTAATTTTCATATTTTCCGTTTTTCAAATGAGTATTGTAAACGAACTTCAACAAACAGGTGTCTCCGGCAGAAAGTTCTTTTTTGGTTACGGAAACATCCGTACATGAACAATCGGGATCGACTGCTTGTATTTTTAAGACTCCTTTTCCTGCATTTTTTATGATTACAGCCCCTTTGTAAATGTGATTCGTTTCCAATATACCGAAATCGTAGATACTGGTAGATAATACCAAATCCGGTTTAGGAGCCGTGCATGAATATCCGAGGATACATAAAAGCGATAGAATAATTTTGTACATGTTTTAACAAAAGCGGTGTTATTTATTTCAATAATTTTTCAACGGTTTCCCGTAACTCTTCGCCCCGTAATTTCCGGGCAACGATTGTGCCTGACGAGTCTATCAGTATGGTATACGGAATAGCTTTTACATGATACAGCTCACTGATATCTTCATTTACCGGTTCTTTGGTAGTGATCAATTGTATCCATTTCATCTGATTTTTTTCAATGGCTTTTGTCCAGGCTTCTTTATTCAGGTCTAAAGAAATGCCGACAACTTCCAGTCCCTTGTCTTTATAGTCTTTGTATATCTGAATGATATTCGGCATTTCTTTCATGCAGGGATTGCACCAGGAGGCCCAAAAGTCGAGTAAAACGAGGCGTTTGCCTTTCCGGATTTCAGAAAGCCGCAGTGTACTTCCATCCGAACTCTCGGCTTTGAAATCCGTATAGGGTTTCCCGGTCCGAACGGCTTCGGGAGTGTTCTTTTCCTCTTCCAGTTTTTGTTTTTCCTGTACCTTTTTTAATCGTTTATCCCATTCGAGTTTTTCCCGTTCCAGTTTCTCTTTTATTTCTTGGGATAATTTGGGATAAATGGTGTCCATACATTCATGCTGCAAATTCGGAATTTTCAGAAAACGGAATACAAATGTCCGGATAACCGGCTGTTCGATATATTTATTAATAAAATAAACGACATTATCTCCGAAATGGTCGGATGATTCGACATATTTTACAAAATCTTCCTGTATAGGTCCTCCGGATACATCTATATTGGTTCGTGAAAAATTTACTTTTATTGTTCCTGGTTCTATAATAAGGATTGTCCCTTTGGGATTTGTCCCTTTTATACCTAGCCGATATAGATCCGGGTGGTCTATTTTTCCCTTAAATACAAATTTTCCGTTTTTTATTTTTACACTATCGATACGAGGCCACCCCTCTGTTATTGCCAATCCCATTTGTTCAAGATAGACCGTTACATCTTCATTGATAGGATCAGATACCGTTCCGCGAATAATGTAGGGCTTCTTTTCTTGTCCGAACAGTGATAAGGATAGTAATAATAATACAGGTAAAATCTTTATACTCATAAATGGTGATTTATAAAGTAACAGAAAATTTATTTGTAAAATATATTTGAAGATGTATCATTTACCACAATCACTTAGGCAATTATTAAATCTATTTATTGCCATCATAGAACAGATTATATGATCTTCAGCAGGCGTTAAAGGATAGGTTATCGTGAGAACGAAAGTAAGGCTTATTTGAAATATTAACGGCTACTTGTTACGATTGTTGCCTGTATTGTTTTCATATTTTGGAGATTAAAATATTTTAGCCGTTCCGGCTTGTTTTGTTTTCTCACTTTCTTTGCCGCTACAATAATTATAGTTAATTTTACCGAGGTAATTTTTTAAAACGTTTTCAGTAAATATAAATACAGGATAACATGGCGACAGATAAATTTTTATGGAGGCATATCGGGCCTCGGCCGGAAGACATTGAAGAGATGTTGAAGGTAGTAGGAGTAAAGTCATTGGATGAATTAATCGGACAGACCGTACCGGAGTCGATCCGTTTAAAAAGTATTTTGGATTTGCCGGAACCGCTTACGGAATCTGAGTTTTTTCAACGAATCCGGGAAGTGGCTGCTAAGAATAAGATATATCGTTCTTTTATCGGGCAGGGATATTACGATACAATATCTCCGGCGGTAATCGTCCGGAATATTCTGGAAAATCCGGCCTGGTATACTTCTTATACGCCGTATCAGGCAGAGGTATCCCAGGGACGTCTGGAAGCTCTCTTGAATTTTCAGACGGTTATATTGGAGTTGACAGGTATGGAAATTACCAACTGCTCTTTGCTGGATGAGGCTACTGCTGCTGCTGAGGCGATGCAGATGATGTATGCTTTGCGGAATAAGGAACTGAAAAAGTCCGGAGCCAACAAATTGTTTGTAGACAATCAGTTGTTCCCGCAAACAAAAGATGTATTGGTTACCCGTTCGGCTCCTTTCGGAATAGAATTGGTATACGGGGATTACGATACGTTTGAATTTACACCGGATGTGTTCGGAGCTATCGTACAGTATCCGGCTGCTAACGGTCAGGTACGCGATTATAAAGCTTTTGCGGAAAAAGTGCATGCCCACGGTGGCTTGATCAGCGTTGCCGCCGATATTATGAGTCTGGTGCTTTTGACTCCTCCGGGAGAATGGGGAGCGGATATTGTTGTCGGCTCTACCCAGCGTTTCGGTATTCCGATGGGATACGGCGGACCGAGTGCTGCTTATATGGCCACCCGTGAAGAATACAAGCGCAATATTCCGGGACGTATTATCGGTGTGACAATTGATGCACAGGGAAATAAAGCTTTGCGTTTGGCTTTGCAGACCCGGGAACAACACATTAAACGGGAAAAAGCGTCTTCCAATATTTGTACGGCTAAGGCTTTGGATGCAACAATGGCCGGTTTCTATGCCGTTTACCACGGTAAGGAAGGTTTGGAGAGAATAGCGAAACACATCCATTCGGCTGCCGTTATTTTAGCAGAAGAAATTCAGAAATACGGTTATAAGCTCAAATACGGAAAATTCTTCGATACCATTCGTTTCGAATTACCGGAAGGGATAAAACTGGAAAGTATCCGGGATCTGGCTTTGGAGAAGAAAATCAATTTATTCTATTGTGAATGTTGTTGTTGTGCTCCCACTGTCGGTTTATCGACTGATGAAAAGATCAATGAGGAAGAGATCAATACAGTGATCGGCATTTTTGCGGAAGCGGCGGCGAAAAAAGCTGAATATGCCCGTTTTCTCGACGATCGTACGGTATTGGATCCGGAAATGGTGCGTGATGACGAATTCCTCGACGAGCCCGTATTTAAATTATACCATTCGGAAACGGCTTTGATGCGCTATATGAAAAATCTTGAAAGACGGGATATTTCATTGGCGACCTCAATGATTTCTCTGGGATCGTGTACAATGAAGCTGAACGCTGCTATTGAAATGCTGCCGCTTTCCTGGCCTGAATTTGGGGCTATTCATCCTTTTGTACCGTTTTCACAGGCAGAAGGCTATCAGCAGATGATCCGGGAAACGGAAGAAATGTTGGCCAAAGTAACCGGTTTTGCGGGGTGTAGTTTGCAGCCGAATTCAGGTGCAGCCGGAGAGTATGCTTCGTTGATGGTTATTCGCCAATATCATATCTCACGTGGAGATGCTCACCGGGATATTATCCTGATTCCTGCTTCGGCTCATGGTACGAATCCTGCTTCCTGTACGATGGCCGGTTTCAAGCCGGTTATCATTGCCAGTACGGCAGAAGGTAATATCGATGTAGACGATTTTCGGGCAAAAGCTGAAGCAAACCGGGATAATCTGGCCGGAGCCATGATTACCTATCCGTCTACTCACGGTATTTTCGAAGAATCGATTAAAGAATTGGTAAAAATCGTACACGAAAACGGAGGTCAGCTGTTTATGGACGGTGCCAATATGAACGGACAATGCGGTTTGACCAGTCCGGGAACCATTGGGGCCGATATTTGTCATTTAAATCTGCACAAAACTTTTGCTATGCCTCACGGTGGAGGTGGACCCGGAGTCGGACCGATTTGTGCAGCATCGCATTTGGTAGAATTCCTGCCGACACACGCTGTTGTGAAAACGGGCGGAGACAAAGGGATACATGCTGTTGCTGCAGCGCCCTACGGTTCCGTCAGCCTGATCCCGATTACTTACGGTTATTTGCTGATGTTAGGCGGTGAAGGCTTGAAGATGGTTACCGAAATGGCGATATTGAATGCAAACTATCTGGCTTCCTCATTTGAAAAGTTAGGCTTTAAGATTTTATATACAGGTACCAAAGGCCGGGTAGGACATGAGATGATCTGGGATTGTACCGGTTTCAACAAAGAGTACGGTATTTCGGATCTGGATATTGCCAAGCGGTTGATGGACTTCGGTTTCCATGCTCCTACATTGTCGTTCCCGGTTCATGGAACATTGATGGTAGAACCGACAGAGAGTGAGCCGAAGGAAGAACTCGATCGTTTTATCGAAGCTTTGAAAACGATTCGGGATGAAATTCTGGAAATCGGAGAAGGAAAAGCCGATAAAGCGGATAATGTATTGAAAAATGCACCTCATACCCATAAGGTATTGACGGCAGATACCTGGACTCATGCCTATCCGCGGAGTAAGGCTGCTTATCCGTTGACCTGGGTGGCTGAAAATAAATTCTGGCCACAGGTGGGACGTGTGGACGATGGTTATGGAGACCGGAATCTGGTTTGTTCCTGCCAGGTGCTTTACGAGGAAAACTAAACTCAACTTTTTATAAAGAGACCGCCCGGAATTTTTCGGGCGGTTTTTTATTTAAAACTAATTATAAGCTTTGATTGCGATTGTAAATTTCAGGTTGTTTGATAAACTGATTTGTTATCAGTTCGGTTTAAGCTGAAATTTGCAATTAGGATTTTGTTTTCCGGAAGATAGAGAAATTTACACTTCCGTATTCCCGGTGTTCTGCGAAATAGGGGAGGTCGGAATAGTCGATCGTTCCCGGATGTTCGATAACGGCTATACCTTCTTCTGCCAGCAGGTCGTTATCGAAAATAGCAGCCGGGACCTCTTTGATCCTCGGAAGGTTGTATGGGGGATCGGCGAATATGAGGTTAAATTGCTGCCCCCGGAGTTTCTTACAAGCTGCAAATGTGTCGTTTTTGTATACCCGTATGCTTTTAAAGCCTAATTCGCAGATCGTCCGTTTGATAAAAGTGTAATGATTGTAGTTTAATTCTACTGCTACGATTTCAGTTGCTCCCCGGGAAGCCAGCTCATAGCTGATACTCCCGGTACCAGAGAACAGATCCAGGGCTTTTAGGCCCTCAAAATCCATATAGTTACCGAGTACGTTGAATAAATTTTCTTTGGCAAAATCGGTTGTCGGACGGGCAGTAAAATTCTTATCCGGAAAAATTTGCCGGCCTCTGTGGGTACCACTGATTATTCGCATTTATGTAGACTTAACAAATGAACAAATCCCGAAGTATTCAGCCTGTCATTTTTTAATATTTGACTGAGATTGGTATCGTTTAATACAGATATGGTAGGAATATAGGTACTCAACGTCGCGTAAAGATGGGGATCGTTGGCTAAAGTTCCTGAAATCGTGGTTTGTAAATTGCTTTTATTGATATTCGTATTTTTCAGGCAATTCAGCATGTAGTACACCATGTCTGTTACAGAATTGTACGAGAAACTGTTGAATAACAGTACTTCGTTATTGCGGGTTAGCAGAATGTCGAAATAACGGTCCTGTATATCGACAAACAGATGCTCCCGGTTGATAAGAGTCGATGATAAAGAGTTAATGATAAAAGAATAAGCACTGTTAACAATACATATCGATTGGTAACGTGTGGTTAGAAAAGTAGTAAAACTACGGGGTAGCGACTCTACCAGATAAGCTTCCATGGGGCGTACTTTCCGGTAAAGCAGGATATCGTTTTTTTCTGTATGATGGCAGAGGCGGTAAAGATCCGACAAGTAATTCTTGTTAAAGATATGGGCCGGAATCAGCGTCTTTTCTTTTTTACAAGGGACGATGTATACCTTGCGGTAACGTAAATTCAACAGTTCTTCCTCTACAATTGCTTTTTTTACTTTGGCAATGACTTCGGTTTGTGAATCCAGACTGTAAGGCTGGTAGTAAAAAGCCAGTAATTTATCGAAATTATCGTGCACGCAAAATGAAAGTCCATCCGTTGAAAAACGGATGGACAAAATATATTGAATAGAGTTCTCTTTTACAAAATTGTTATCTAAATAAAAGATATTTTGCATGTAGCCAGCTTGTTATTATTCCCAGTTACCGACATTGTTATTTGCTTCCTGCAAATCACCTACTTTTAATCCCGGATATTTTTTCAAACGCAATCTTTCTCCGTTTTCTTCCAGAATCTGATCGTGGTATTCTTCATCCAAATCTTCAAAGATTTGAGTATTGGATATGCGGGCTTCGAATACAGGTACTTCTACTCCGGAGTCCGTTTTAATTTTAGAGGCTCCCATTTTGAATTGATATTTCCGGTTGGTAAACGGTACATAACGTAAATTATCGACCGGATAATTCGCACCGAAAGTATTGGCAAGCGCATTTACTTTGATTTCTTCACGGATAATCAATCCTTTTTTGATAGCTTCTGCTTCTGTCATGCCGGCTTCCAATTGTTCGTCAGTCAGCGTACCGATTGAACGGACAATTTTTACAGAATCATTTTTCAAAAAGTTGATCAGGGTATCGAAGCTGGAGGTGTAGCGGTTGTATACACTCCGGTAAGCATCCTGTGCCGTACGAATGTCTTTGAGACGCTGTATAATTCTGTCGTATCTCTGTTCTTTAATGGCCTTAAACCGTTGGGGGACCATGATACTCTCATAACATTTGTAACCGAGGAAAATGATCAGAGCTGCTAAAACAATCTGAATAATTAGCTTTTTCATATTAAGTTATTTTGTATAATTAATTACGTTAAACATTGCGCATATTCGCTGCACTATAAGCTATAAATAGTATCTTTACATTAGATTTCAAACGATATAAACGCCGCTGCAAAATCTTGATTCATGCTCGCAAATTTAGGAAAAAAATTAAATTAAAGGCTATATTCTATTAGAAATTTACGGATGATAGGAAAACATTTCGGAGAAATTGTATTGAAAAATTTCGGTTATGAATTTTCTCCGGCACAAAAAAATGCCGTCGGACTTTTTTCACAGTTTTTTTTCGGACAGAAAGAAGATAGTTTGTTTGTACTCAAAGGTTATGCCGGGACGGGGAAGACTTCCTTGGTGGCGGCAATCGTCAATACTCTTCTGTCTTTCGAATATAAAGTCGTTTTGTTGGCTCCGACAGGAAGGGCTGCCAAAGTATTTTCAGCCTATGCCGGTCATTCGGCATTTACCATTCATAAAAAGATTTATCGTCAGAAATCGGCAACGGATGGGGAAGGAGAGTTCGATTTGGGATTTAACGGCGGGACTGATACGCTTTTTTTTGTCGATGAAGCATCTATGATTTCCAATTCCGGGGAGGAGAGTAATTTTGGTTCCGGACATTTGTTAGACGATTTGATGGAATATGTTTATAATGGAAGAAATAATCGTCTGGTATTGATCGGGGATATGGCACAGTTGCCTCCGGTCGGCTTGGATGTAAGTCCGGCTTTGGACCCGGAAGCGCTTCGCTTTTTGTATAATATGGAAATTTGCGAAGCTGTATTGACGGATGTCATGAGGCAGGCAGAACAATCGGGAATTTTATTCAATGCGACGGCTGTTCGGCATTTGCTCGGTAGTGGAAAAACCACTCCTGAATTGAAAATTGCCGGTTTCCCGGATGTCTGCCGTATCGGTGGAGCCGAACTGCTGGAAGAAATCGACAGTTGTTACGGAAAGTACGGGGTAGACGAAACGATGATTGTCTGTCGTTCGAATAAAAGAGCCAATCGTTTTAATGAAGGAGTCCGAAGGATGATTTTATATCGGGAAGAAGACTTCAGTTGCGGAGATAAAATCATGATTGTCAAAAATAATTATTTCTGGGCTAAAGATTATGAACGTATTGATTTTATCGCGAACGGGGATATTGCTACGGTTTTGAAAATAGAAAAACGGGCGGAACTCTATGGACGGCATTTTGCCCGGACCCGGTTGATGCTGGCCGGTTATGAAGAGGAGATAACGGCCTGGGTGATGCTCGATACCCTGACTTCGGATGCGCCGGCTTTAACGTATGAAGAAAACCGCGATTTATACCGTTCGGTTGAAGCGGATTATACAGACTTGGCTTCTCGTAAAAAACGATTTGAGAAAATACGTGAAAATGAGTTTTTTAATGCCTTACAGATAAAATTCGCTTATGCGGTTACTTGTCATAAGGCCCAGGGAGGACAATGGGATGCCGTTTTTATCGATCAGGGTTGGGTGGCGGACGGGATGCTGACAGACGAATACTGGAGATGGTTGTATACTGCTGTCACCCGGGCCAGAAAGCGGTTGTATTTTGTGAATTTCAAACCGGAATTTTTCGACCGGAAAGAAGGGTAGAATTTTAGATTTACGATTTTAGGTTATGAATTAACCTAAAATCGTAAATCATCGGTTCGATGTATTATTCAAGCCCTAAGTCTTTTACAATAGCATCGATTTTTTGATTGGCTTCTGCCTGTGCTTTATCGAAGTCGTCGACAGATTTCATTTGTGCCCGGGCCTCAAAATAAAATTTTATTTTCGGTTCGGTTCCGGACGGACGGACGGAAATTTTACAACCGTCAGCCAGGAAAAACTGCAATACATCACTGGTTGTGGGGAAATCCATCTTTAGGGTTTTTCCTGTCATCAGGTCTGTTTCAGTCAGATCGGCATAATCTTTTTTGATAACAACCGGACTGCCGTTGATTGCCGTAGGGGTGTTGTGGCGGAAGTTCTCCATTTTATTTTTGATTTCCTGGGCTCCGCTCAGGCCTTTACGGACGATGTAAATCATTTTTTCTTGCGAGAATCCGTATTGGGCATAGATTTCTTTCAGGATAATGAAAAGCGTTTTTCCCTGATCTTTTGCCCAGGCTGCAATTTCAGCCATGAGGGAGGTTGAAGACACGGCATCTTTGTCCCGGGTAAAAGAACCGGGCATGAAACCGAATGATTCTTCACCTGCACCGATATAACCGTCGGCTCCTTTTTTCCGGATCATATCGGCTATCCATTTAAAGCCGGTGTAAACGTCATAGCAAGGAATGTTATTTTTTTCAGCAATCTCTTTCAGCAATTCAGACGTAACGATTGTTTTGATGGTGTATTCATTGCCCTTCATCAAACCAAGTTCCTGCCGGCGTCTGATGATGTAGTAGGTAAAAATAATATTGGTCTGGTTACCGTTGAGCAGTATCCATTCTCCTTTGTCATTTTTTACGGCGATGCCGATACGGTCTCCATCCGGATCACAGGCCATTGCTAAGTCTGCATCGATTTCCCGGGCTTTATCCAGAGCCATTTTGAACGCTGCCGGTTCTTCCGGATTGGCAGAAGCGACAGTCGGGAAGTTGCCGTCCGGTATCATTTGTGCCGCTACCGTATGGATATTCGTAAATCCCCAGTTGCGTAAAGAAGCCGGCACCAATTCATAGGTTGTACCGTGTAAAGGGGTAAAAACGATTTTCAGGTCGTGTTGGTGTTGGATGGCCTCCGGTGAAAGACTTAAGGTCTTAACTTTGTCTAAGAATTTTTTGTCGAAATCTTTGCCCAGAATGATGATTTTTTCCGGTACTTTCGTAAACTTTATGTCTGTTACCTTCACTTTTTTTACTTCCTCGATGACATTTTTGTCATGGGGAGGTATCAGTTGGGAACCGTCTTCCCAATAAGCTTTATAACCGTTGTATTCTTTCGGGTTGTGGGAAGCCGTGATAATGACACCTCCTTTGCATCCCAGTTCCCGGATAGCAAAAGACATTTCAGGAGTCGGCCGCAGGTCTTCGAATAAATAGGTCGTGATACCGTTGGCTGTAAAGATGGCCGCCGCCGTTTCCGCAAAATAGCGGGAATTATTCCGGCAGTCGTGTCCGATACAAACCGATTTGTTTTTATCGTCCGGAAACATCTTGTTGATGTAGTTGGAAAAACCCTGGGTGGCAGCACCGACGGTATAAATATTCATCCGGTTTGTTCCTGCTCCCATAATACCCCGTAATCCGCCGGTACCGAATTCCAGATCGTTGTAAAAAGAATCAATCAATTCAGTAGGATCGGATGCTTCTATCATTTGACGTACAGCTTCCCGGGTCTGACTATCGTAAGCGTCACTCAGCCATTTTTCGGCTTTAGCTCTGGCTACTTTAATAATTTCCGTGTTTTCCATAATTATTTATTTTATCGATTTTCGACTTTTAAAAACCTGCATATAAATTATAAATGTTAGATTGTAAATTTTAAATTACCTGACAATCTGATTCGTTATCAAATTCTTTTAATCTAAAATCGTCCCTCTGAATCTATAATTTTAAACGTTGACTTATTGAATAAGTATCGGCATTATTGCTTTAGAGTTATATTAAAAGTCGTTTAATTCTTGTTGATGTTTTTGTTTGTTCTTTTGTTTATAGAAGCATTACAAAACATACAAATTTAAAAAAATAAAAAAAGCCCTGCAATGCAGAGCTTTTATTTTTAAAGAAAAAAGATCAGGATCTCTTTTCTTTGATTTTAGCTTTTTTACCGGTCAATTCACGGAAGTAATAAATTCTTGCTCTTCTTACTTTTCCGACTTTATTGATTTCGATTTCTTTAATGAACGGAGAATTCAACGGGAAAATTCTTTCTACTCCGACATTGCCTGACATTTTCCGAACCGTAAAGGTTTTGTTATCGCCATGACCTTTGATCTGAATGACAATACCACGGAAAATCTGGATTCTCTCTTTGTTTCCTTCAATGATTCTGTAATGAACACTCACGGTGTCTCCAGGGCCGAAAGAAGGATGCTCAACTTTGTTTTCGCTTGCAAATGCTTGTTCTGCAATTTTAATTAAGTCCATTTCTTTAATTTTTTAATGATTTACCGAACGCAATATTACTACCTGAGCTTTTTGTAAGAGATTACGTACGTTGTAATTATAATATTCAGCCGGGTCTCCAGGAACCCTCATATTATTCTAACGGGCAGCAAAGATAGAAAAAATAATTTTTGACTGCAAAATTTTCATACACATAAATTGTGAATCTGAAATTGTTCGATAAACGGATTCGGTGTCAGGTTCTTTTAATCTGAAATCGTCAATCTACAATTCTTTGGGGTTGATTTGTGTGTATAATCTAAAATCATCAATCTGAAATCTACAATTAAAATGTTGTTTTATTCCGATACTTCCTGTTGCTTATCCCCCATATAGTTCACAATCGTCCGTAAATACCATTCCGGTAGTTTCGGGTTTTCAACTTTGGGATTCTGCTGTCCCGGTATGGCGGTTTTTACGTTACCGTCCATATAACGGGCGAATAAATAACCGTAAAAATCGCGCCAGGTATCTACCAATTGATTACCTGTGTTACAGGAAAAATCAGTCAGGTATTCAATTGTCATTCGGGGATTTTGTTCTATTGTTTGCAGTGCTCCTGCATCCACCATTTCTACGAATGCTTTGTATTGCGACTCCAGGGCTTTCTGTTTTTCACGGATGTCCGGATGAATGATATTGTAACGGGTATAGGCGAAATTGGTAACCTGGTTGAATACCCAAAAGGCCGCTTTATTGGTAAATTCCATCATACTCCCGTTTCCGACGGCGTAAGCATGGGGTACCCGGACGGATGAAGTGTACATCGGGAAGTAAACCGTACTGGCAGCATCGTCGACGCCGAACCACAGAATACCGCCTATTTCATTCGGTAACCAGCTACGGCTTTGGCTTACGAAGGTAAAGCCGGTTTGCTGTGTAGCCGTTGCGCGTTCGTTTACGTAGGTTTTCCCGTCTAACTGATAACTCATCGGACGCCAGCGGTAAGGACATTCGTATGGACCGGCTCCCGGATCTTTACGCATATCCAGTTCCGTGCCTTCCAGATGATTGCGCATAAAGTCCATGATTTCCAGTACGTCGACTTTACGGGCAGGTTTGATCCACAGAGGCATACGATTGGTAACGTAGCCTTTGTCATCTTTCCGGAGATCGGTGCCTTTGGCGTATTCCCAATATTGGGCCATATCCGGATTTACTTCGTTGAAAAATGCCCATACCCGGATTTCACAAGCCCGTGCTCCGCCGAAATCAACCGGAGCATAAGTGTCGGAAAAGCTGAAGTCCGTGTTTTTGGCTGCTTGGGGGTAAAATCCTTTTTGTTTGGCAAAAGAAATGACGTCTTTCGAATAAACGGTCGTCACTTCTTTGTTGTAAATATTTTTTAGTTTGTCCGAAGAAATCGAACTCCTGCCGTCAAGAGGAAATGTTGTGATACGGGCTTGATTGGCATGTGCACATACATAACCGTCCGGAATCATCCGGGCTACCCATACGGCCCCTTTTTCACCGTTTCCTTTACCGATCATTTCCATGATCCATACTTCATTCGGATCACTGATTGAGAATGATTCCCCGGAACTGGCATAACCGTATTCCTCAACCAATCCGGTCATTACGACGATGGCTTCCCGGGCATTTTTAGCCCGTTGTAAGGTAAGATATATCAAACTACCGTAATCGATAATAGCACCTTCCTGGCTTTCCAATTCTTTGCGTCCGCCGAAAGTCGTTTCTCCGATGGCCAATTGGAATTCGTTCATATTTCCGATCACATTGTATGTATGACGGACTTGTGGAATCTTACCCATAAATTTGCCGGTGTCCCATTCGTAAACATCGACAAGAGCTCCTTCCGGCCAGTCAGTTGCCGGCCAATGATATAATTCGCCGTAAAGTACGTGGGAATCCGCCGAATAGGTAACGGAGGTCGAACCGTCTTTAGTTGCCGATTTGGTAAATAAGAAATTGGTACATGCCGTTACTTCTGCAACGCTACCTGTTAAAAGTAGAAGTAGTAGAATCTTAAATGTGTTCATAATGTATCAGTTGAGTTGGTGATTTTTATCGGATTCTGTCGTATGATTTTAATAAAGCGATGTCTTTTACAATACCGCGGAGTGCCAGCCAGGTGAGGATAATACCGATAATCGGGAAGGCAAAAGCCAGATTGAGGTGCCATTCGCCATCGGGCTTGGTGATATTGTATGCCTGTACACTCACCAGTATGATGATTCCGAGCATCAGAATAATGTTTACCAGGCAGAGACGTAATTGCAGAAAACGTTTTTTATATAAAAATATCGACAGAAAAGCCAGTCCGGTGATCAGTATATTCAGCACCATTGAAAACCAATTGAACTCAATAAATACTGGAGGAGTACCAGCCTGTATATATTTCGTCGTGTAAAATTGAAAAATATCGGTTTGTTCCGGTGTCGCTCCGGGCATATTTAAAGTAATTACCGGCATATAGAATAAAAGACCGGTGACGATAACTGTCAGCAATAAAAATACGGTTTGTATCCTTTGTATCATAATGTTTATTTATTTTTAATTTACGATTTATGATGTCCGATTCCTCTTTTTACGGGAGAGGCTTGTGGGGTAATCTAAAATCAAAATGTTCGTTTTTAAAAAGACCTATCGTGTCAGTTGGGTTAAGGTATATTCGATTAATTTTTTCATATACCCATGATAGTCGGCCGAAGCATCCCCTGTCATCCGGTTGGCGATAATCAGGCAGATTGTAGCGGCATGGTGGCCCAGCAGATTGCACAATCCTGTAATGGCGGCACTTTCCATTTCGTAATTCGTCACTTTGTAATTTTGGTAACGGAATGCTGTAATCCGGTCGTTGATACCGGGCATCGCCAATGGCAAGCGTAAGATACGGCCTTGGGGACCGTAAAATCCTACGGCAGTCAGAGTAACACCTTTGATGGTTTGGCCTGCTGTGTGCAAACGCTCTACCAAAGATGCCGAAGCGTTTACGACATAGGGACGGGCGGCGTCCGCAGCCCATTGGCAGTGGCGGATAAAAGCTTCTTCAAAATCCCGGTCGCATACGCTTTGGTTGTCACCGTAAAAACGAATAACCCCATCACATCCGATACTTTTCTCTGAAATGACGAATGAGTCGACAGGTATATCGGCTTGAACGGAGCCGGAAGTGCCGATACGTACAATGTTGAGACTGTGTTTATCAGGTTTGATCTCCTTGGTCTTGAGGTCGATATTGACCAAGGCATCCAATTCATTGATGACAATGTCGATGTTGTCCGGACCGATTCCGGTGGAGACAACCGATAACCGGCGATTGTTGTAACGGCCGGTAACGGTATAAAATTCCCGGTTACTTTTTTTAAGTTCGATCGTATCGAAATAAGCGGAAATTGTTTCTACTCTGCCGGGATCTCCGACTAATATGACTGTATCAGCCAAATCTTCGGGTAACAGATGAAGGTGAAAGATGCTCCCGTCATCGTTGGTGATCAATTCAGATGATTTTATTGTTGACATGATTTTTATTTTTTATCCGCAATAAATCAGCGGTATATTGAATGTTTTAATAATCTGTTTTTAAGTAAAGTCTCAAAGATAATAAATAAGTCAATAGACCTGAATTTAAGGTTCCAAAAATAAACAGGATTCACCGATAAACAAAAAAAATCCGTCTATTTCGCAATATTCCTCTTCGTTTCCCGAAAATAGCTCTTTGATTACATCCTATGTATTATACGTGATGTAAGAATACAATAAGTGTAAAGATTCGAAATGTACTTTCTTTTGTTTGTATGTCTTATCCGGTTTGTATCTGTTTGGTTATAAGTTATATATTGTGGCTTTTGCTTGTTTGTATTTTGTTTGTTAAGTATATTTTGATAAATAATAATAAAAATAATTAATTTGAATATTTGTAGTAATTAATTTTGTGACTATGCTATATTTTATATATAATTGTAAAAATTCATTTTTAAAATATATTTTGCAATAATAAAATTGTTTAAAATATGATATCATATAAGGCATTCTGTTTATAATTTTATTAAATGATTTATTCCGGAATAGATAGAAGTGGACACTGAAAAGCTTTGACAGAGTAGGTAATACTTAAACTTTATGAGTTATGAAAAAGAGAATGATAGCTTTCGTAAATGCGTGTTTTTTGACGTTAGCTGTTGTGGCAGTTCCGATATATTTTCAATTAAGTTGTGGTAAGATCATTTATAGTGATAATTCTTATTACGATACGACAGCGGAAATGGTGGAATTAGTGAAAGCTTTGGAGGCTTTGAATTGTTAATTATAGATAGGGAAGAGCTTTTCGGAGTTTCTTCCCTTTGAAAATGAATTATTATGAGATGTATTTGTTTGTTTGCATTTTTCTTTTTCTTGTATTTTTCTTTATGTGCTCAGAAAGTGGTATTTTTAGGTGGAGAACAGGATGCTCCTCGTAAAATGGATCCTTGTGATACCTTGGATTACACTTATCTGAATGTGCATTACCGACAATTGGTACGAAAAGATAAACTTGATCCTGATAATTTGACGAGATCGAATATGGTATTGCAAATCGGGAAACAAATATCAAGGTATTCCAATTATACTTATTTGGTTAATGATTCCATTATGACGGAAGAAATGAAACGGCCGGAATTAAGTACGATGAAAATTGTGAATAATGCTTTGGTACGGACTAAAAAAGCAGGAGATAGAAGTATTGTAATAAAAAATTATCCAAAAGGGCAGTATTGGGTTCAAATCCCGGTTTTATTGAATCGATATATTTATACAGAACCGGAGCCGGAGTTTGACTGGAACTTTTCGCCGGATACACTGACAGTGTTAGGGTATTTGTGTAAAAAAGCCACCTGTTTGTTCCGGGGGCGTTATTATACAGCCTGGTATGCTCCGGATATACCGTTATCAAACGGTCCCTGGAAGTTTAACGGCTTGCCGGGGCTGATCCTGAAAGTAGAGGATGCGGACCGGGATTATTCTTTTGAATGTACGGCTCTATACCGGGTTGATTGGAAAAGTCCCATCTATTTAAGTAAAAGGAAAAAAGATATTGAAACGACCCGTGAAAAATTCCGACAGGCAGAAAAAGCAGCGATGAATAATCCGAATGCCGTTATCGGTAATTCCGGTCTTGTGACGGTACCGAAAGGCGAGAAAATAGTAACGAAAATACTTCCCTATAATCCGATAGAGTTGGAATAGAGAGAAATATTTACGATTTACGATTTAGAGGAGTTTTATAAGAATTTTAAATTTTAGATTACCACACAGGCAGCCCTAGAAAAAGAGCGGTTGTTGATTTATGATCTTTCAAAACAGCTTCTTAAACTTTATGAGTTATGAAAAAGATGTTAGTTTTATTATTGTTTGTGTTAGGAATGGTGTTAAGTGCATCGGCTTATACTGTCGCTATTTCATTACCCTGTGGAAAAACTGTTATGACAGATTATGATGCTGTTAAGGATCCTAAAGATATGACAGATTTTATCAAAGTAATGACAGAAATTCATTGTAAATAAGTGCTTTTACTCATTAGAGTGTTGTGTGGAAAGTTTGTATGACGGTTAATTGTCGAGTATAAGCTTTCTACACTATAATAAACTTTTAGATGTAATCTACAACAGGATGAAAAATATAATCAAATCTCTTTTTTTTCTTTTTTGTTTGCTGAATAATTTTTGCTTGATTGGACAATATGTTATACAAGGGGGAGAACGTTTGGAAAAGGAAATGTCCCGTAACAGTTGGCCTCGGGATACGTTGGAGTATGCTCGGCTGTGTGTTCATTACCGTCAATTGGTTCGAAAAGATACACTGATTCCGGATGAGTATGAGACGTCGGAAATGATCCTTCAAATCGGAAGACAGATATCCAATTATACTAACTGGATTGAATTACATAATGATTCAATTGTGGCTTATGAGTTAAAAAATACGGATGAAAGTGTACTTGCCATAGTGAATCGGTCAGTAAGCCGGACTTATAAAAGCGGAGATTATCAGACGATTTTAAAAAATCATCCGGAAGGAAGGACTCAGGTACAGTCGCGTGTTTTTTTCGACCGCTATCTTTATGAGGAAGACAGTCC